>CAYMSE010000090.1:0-6730 GCA_964392935.1 uncultured Oleiharenicola sp. | reverse complement strand
CGGTCCGCCGCTCCACCCGAGTTCGACGTGCGTCGATTCGGAGCGGCCGGCGACGGCCGCACGCTCGACACGGCTGCGATCAATCGTGCGATCGCCGCCGCCAGCGCGGCGGGCGGCGGGATGGTGGTGTTCGGGGCCGGGGACTACCTGAGTCATTCGATCCGGCTGCAGAGCTGGATCACGCTGGAACTGCGGGCGGGGGCGACCGTGATCGCCGCCGACCCGCCGCCCGCCGGGGAACCCGGGGGCTACGACGCGCCCGAGGCGGGTCCGCCGAATCTCTACCAGGACTTCGGCCACTCGCGGTTTCGCAACAGCCTCATCTGGGGCGAGCACCTCGAGGGCGTCACCATCCGCGGCCCCGGCCGCATCTACGGCCGCGGCCTGAGCCGCGGCAACGGCCGCATCGCGCTCCCCGTGGGCGAGGTGGCCCCGCAGCCCGGCGGGCGCCTGCCCGACGTGCTCGAGGCCGACGGACCCATCACGCCCGAGCCCGGCGAGCCGCCGCAACCGGGCGCCTTTGGCTATCCGCACGCACTCGATACGCTGCCCGCCGGCGTGGGGAACAAGGCAATCGCGCTGCGCCAGTGCCGCGGCGTCGCCATCCGCGACCTCACCATCCTGCACGGCGGCCACTTTGCCATTCTCGCCTCGGCCTGCGACAACGTCGTCGTCGACGGCGTGTTCATCGACACCAACCGCGACGGCATCGACATCGACGCCTGCGCCAACGTGCGGATCTCGAATTGCTCGGTGAACTCGCCGTGGGACGACGGCATCTGCATCAAGGCCTCCTGCGGCGCCGGCGAGGTCCGGCCCGTGGAAAACGTCACCGTCAGCAACTGCTATGTCAGCGGCTTCGTCGAGGGCACGCTGTACGACGGCACGCGGTCCCGGGCCGTGCCCCATCGCGGCGGCCCGATCGGCCGCATCAAGCTCGGCACCGAGGCGACCGGCGGTTTTCGCAACATCGCCATCTCGAACTGCGTCTTCGAGTTCTGCCGCGGGCTCGCCCTGGAACAGGTCGACGGCGCCCCGATGGAGGATGTGGTCGTCTCGAACCTCACCCTGCGTGAGGTGATGAACGCGCCGATCTTCATCCGGCTGGGCGGCCGCCTCCGCGGCCCGGGCGCCCGCACGCCGGGCACCGCCGCGCGCATCGCGATCAGCAATGTCGTCGCCTACGATGTCGCGCCGGAACACGGCATCTTCATCGCCGGCATTCCCGGCCATGCGGTCACCGACGTCCACCTGAGCGGCATCCAGCTGCATTTCCGCGGCGGCGGCACCCGCGCCGATGCCGCGCGCACGGTGCCCGAAATGGTCGGCGACTACCCGGAACCGATGCTCTTCGGCCCGCTGCCGGTCTGGGGCCTCTTCATCCGGCACGCCGCGCGCCTGCGCCTGCACCAGATTTCCCTGCACCTGCTGGCGAAGGACGAACGTCCCGCGGTGGAGCTGGACGACGTGCGCGATATCGAGCTGGCGGACATCCGCCTGCCGGCCGGCACGGGTTCCGATGACTGGGTGATGGCGGGCGTCGATCACCTGCGCACGCACCGGTGCGACGGGTTGAAATGACGGGGCGCCACCGCGAAGGCGGGAGCGGAGCGCATCGCGGTTCCCCATGACGCAGCCGGATTGCGTCCCGGCAAGGCGTCCTGGACTTGTGCCTACGGCAGCCGCTGCAGCCCTTCGGCCCGGACTTTCCAGGTGCCGTCCTTGGGGATGCCGGGAAACTCTTCCGGGCAGCCCTCCCACCCGGCGACCATCAGCGCCACCGCCGCGAGGAACGAGCCGTTGGCGGGGAGGTACACCGCGATCTCGGGCTTGAGGGCGCTCTGGCTCTTCCGGGCGGTGTCGCTGCCCTGTGGGCAGTGCCCGTTCGGGGCGTAGCGATTGTTCGGTCCATCCCGCAGCAGGATCTCGACGGCGTCGGCCGGGCGGCCGAGTCGCGCCGCGGTCATCGCGACCATCGGGTAGTCCCAACCCCAGATCTTGGTGTCCCAGTCCCACTCCTTGAACACCGCGGTGAGCGTGCGGTCCATGGTCGCGCGATCCACGTAGGGGCTCTCGGGAAGGAAGCCCAGCGGCATCAGCATCTGGGGGTGATCGTGCCGGCTGGCGAGGTTGTCCCAGGTGTCGGGCACCGACTCGAGCGCCACGTACTTGCCGTCCTTCTGGGGAAGCGGCGGCAGGTGCGCGATGATGTGGTCCCAGCCCGCCTCGCGGGGCAGGCCGGAGCGCACGCGCCAGCGCTGCGCGGTCTCGAGCGCCCAGCGCCAGTACGCGAGTTCGAAGGAGGGATTCTGGCTCGCGGCCGGATCGTGAATCTCCTGCGCGATCCACAGCGGCGGGCCGAGCACATACTGCTGGCGCCTCGCGTCGAACTTCAGCATCGAGGCGAGGCACTCGGCGGTCTCAAGGACGAGCGGCCGGTATTTCTCCAGGTTCTCCGCCGAGGGCGAATGGCGCAGCAGCAGGTCGCAGAGGTAGATGAGGTGCGGCTGGTTCCAGACGATGAGCGGGTTGCCGCCGGGGCTCTCGCGTCCGTCGATCCCGACCATCTTGGCCCAGCGGGCGCCCTTGAGTCCGCGGCTGGCCGCGCGCTCGCGGGCCGCCGGCAGCTGCCGCAGGAACCATTCGAGGTTGCGCTGCGTCATCTCGGGGTGGCCCCAGAGCGTGAAATGCGCGGTGTGCCACCAGATCATCTCGGTGTGGTGCTTGCCGTACCACGTGCTGCAGGTGAGCCCGCTCTCCTGCGGCGGCACGTCGCCGACGCACTGCACGGCCGTGAGGTAGCGCGAGAGGACGATGCGTTCCTCGAGTTTCCGCGCCAGCGGATTGGTGCTGCCCGTGAAGTCCACGGCGGCGCCGCCGCGCCAGAACGCGGTCCAGCTGGCCGCGCTCTCCTCCCGGACCAGGCCGGCGGGCAGCGCGACCTTTTGCGGCCCCGGGGCGAACTGCAGCGTGAGGTCGAGCGAACCGGCTCCCGGCGCCGCGGCAAAGAGGAATTCGTGCGGACCGGCCCGCTGCGGTGACAGGCTCGGGGTGACCCAGTATTCGGCCCCGGGTATGCGCCGGTGGATCCAGCCGCCGGCGTCGGCGACCGACTCGTGCAGCTCGGGGTGACTCCAGTCGAGGTTGGGCGTGTTCTTCACCGCCGGATCGTAGCCGCGGGGAAATGCGAGGCGAACGCGCAGTTTGCCGGATTGGACGAGTTCGGAATCCACCTGCACCGCGACCGTGTCGCGATGCGGCGCGCACGCCGTCGTCACGGTCACCGGCACGCCGCCGAGCTTGTAGCGGCTCGTGATGATGCCGGTCCAGAGGTCGAGCGTTTGTTCCGGTTCCTGGAGGTCGCCGGGGTTGAGCGCCGTGCCGTCGCTCCACTCGAGGGAGAGCCGGCCGAGCGGCTGCTGTCGCGGATTGCGGCGCAACCAATCGCCCGCCGGCGTGCCCTGGTTGCTCGGCAGCTCGAGGATCGAGCCGTCCGCCTGTTTGTAGGAGCGGTTTGTGTCCGCGAGCGTGTAGCCCTGCGGGTTCTCGTCCGTGGCCCAGCACCAGCGGGCCATCGTCTCCAGCGGGATGCCGTGGGCGTAGTAGTAGTCGCCGAAGGTCTGCAGCCCGGTCGCGTCGACCGTGAACGCGAACTCGCCGTTACCCACGGTCAGGGGTGCCGAGGGATCGACGGACCGCACGACGGGATTGTGGCGGCGCACGAGCGCCTCGCGGTCGATGGGCGTCGCGTCGGGGAGCGACACCGCCGGCGGCTGGTCGCCGTGGCGGAACGCGAATGCGGCGAAGTCCGCCGCGCCGCCGCCCGGCCCGTAGCAGAACAGCGCGAGGCGCGCGCCCTTCCATTGGCTGAATTTCAGGGCGACGCCCAGGCCCGTGTCGGTGAAGTCGGTGCCGTCGAGGCTGTACGCGAGCCGCGCGGTCGCGCCGGCGTACTCGCCGCGGAGCCACACGACGGATGACTTGTCCGCCAGTTCGGCCCGCCCACCGCCGGGGGCCCCCGCGCCTTCCCAGTAGAGGTGCAGCCGTCCGCCCTCGCGGCTGACGCCGACCGCGTCGAAGAATTTCCCGCTCAGGAAGGTGACCCCCGCGCGCTGCCCGTCGCTCAGCCGGCCTGCGTCGAGCTTCACGGTGAACGCGCCGCCGCCGCCCCACAGTTTCTGGGTGAGCGTGTTGCGGGCCGTCTCGAGTCTGTCCGCCGGCAGGCCGCGCAAGCGCAGCCAGCCGGCCCGTTCCACGAGCGAACAGGCGTTCGGCGCCGGGTTGTGGTTCCACTGCCACTGCGGCGCGAGCGTGGGACCGTCGAAATTGTCGCTGGTCTGCGGCTGCGCAGGCGGAGCGGTGGGCAGCGCGGGTTTCCGGGCGGCCATCACCGGCTTGCCGCCGTCGCCGAACACGGGCCAGTCGTCGACCCACGTCACGGGTTGGAGCATCGGCACGCGGCCCAGCGCGCCGGCCGACTTGAACCCGATGAACCAGGCCTCGCCGCCGTCGAGTTCCACGATGCCGCCCTGGTGTGGCGCGCCGTCGGGCGCGACCACCCGGCGCTCGTACGGGCCGTAGAGGTTTTTTGCTCGCAGTATGCTCTGGCCGCCGCGCTCCACGCCGCCCTCCGGCAGCGAAATGTAGTACCAGCCGTGGCGCTTGAAGAGTTTCGGTCCCTCGGCGACCGGGCCGCGGTAAATCTCGCGGCCCTCGTCGAGCAACTGGGAGCCGTCCGCGCTCAACCGGTGGAGGATGAGCGGCCCCGCGCCGAGCCGGCCGTGCACCAGGTAGGCCTGCCCGTCGTCGTCCCAGAAGGGGCACGGATCCTCCCACTGGTCGACGCGCTTGACGACCGTGCCGGTCCAGGGGCCCGCGGGATCGGTCGCCGTCCACCGCAGCAAACCGTCGCGCGGGGTGCAGACGTAGAGATAGAACGTGCCGTCATGGTGGCGCAGCGAGGGCGCCCACGTGCCCTGCGAGTAGGCGTGCGGCTCATCGTACTTCGGGTCGACGTCGAGCCGGTCGAACACGCGCGAGACGATCCGCCAGTTCACCAGGTCGCGCGAATGCAGCACCTGGATACCCATGAAGTGGAACTCGGAAGCGACGAGGTAGAAGTCGTCGCCCACCCGGATGACGTCCGGATCGGAGTAATCGGCCGGCAGGATGGGATTGCGGAAGGTGCCGTCGCCCTGGTCGCCCCAGGGGAGCGGCCCGGCGGGGGCGGTGATCCGGAGCGCCGCGATCGCGGCGAGGTACAGGCCGAGGCGAATCATGCTGGTCGACCCGGTTGAAACGCGGAGGGCGCGGAGCACACGGAGAAAAACACGGCGAGAGTGGTTCAGCCAATGACTCGCCTGGGAAGTGGACGGGTGCAAGTGCAGGATCTCCGGCTTTCGTTCCGCGGCCTTCCTCAGAGCGGTGCCTGGTAGTTGTCCGGACCGCCGTGCCGCCGCATGTGGTGGGTGACACGTTGCAGGCCGAACCACGCGAGGCCGTAGAGCACGGCCATCATGAGGTTCACCAGCCGGTAAGGCCCGATGATCACGTCGCCGACGCCGGGCACCGCGAGCGTGTGGCGCCAGCCGTGGAGCAGGTCGAGGATCCAGCCGGCGCCGGGGCTCACGAGGATGGCGATGACCAGCGACTGCACGATGGTGTTGGCGCCGGCGAGCTGGCTGTAACGCTGGGGATGGAAGACCTCCTGCGTGAGTTTCAGCTGCGCCATCATCACGATCCAGAACGCCACGCCGGTGACGAGCGACGAGACGAGGAACGTGATCGGGCCGATGACGAGGAAGAACGAGAGCCCGTAGCCCAGCGTGATGAGCACTAGGCCGTGCCGCAGCACGTAGGTTGCGCCCTTCGCGTCGACCAGCCGGCCGACCGGATAGGCGAGCACCACCCACGCCAAGGCGGACCAGGACAGCATCCGCCCGGCTTCCCCCAGGTCCATCCCGAGTTCGTGTTGCGGGAAGAAGATGAGGAAGCCCGACAGCCCGAGCAGCGCGCCGTAGAGGCAGATGCGGATGAAATACAGCCAGAGGTAGACCGGGTGGCGGTACGACTCGCTGACGAACACGGCCACGGCGTGCCGGAGCGAGAACGGCACCTTGGCCCGGTCCGCGCCGATCGTCTCCACCGGCGGGTACTCGCCCTCGCGCACGAACCGGCAGATGGCGAGGAAGCCGACCAGGTTGAGCAGCGCCACGCCGATGAAGATCGGCTTGCTGTGCGTCTCGATGTGGCCGAGCAGCCAGTAGGTGATGATGAACGTGCCGGCCGCACCGAAGACGCGGAACAGCGCGAGGAACCGGCCCATGTGCGAATCGGGGATCACGTCGCGCAGCAGGCCGAAGAAACAGACGTTGGTCATCGTCTGCGCCGTGCGGTAAAGCAGCACCAGGAGCGCGAACAGCAGAATGACCGGCGCAATCGGCAGCGAGGCGAGCCACGGGCCGACCGCCGGCGTTCGCAGCAGCCACGCGGCCAGCTCCGGGGCGTAGGGCGTGATGGCGAGGAAGAGCGTCACGAACGGCGTCGCCCAAAACAGCACCGGGATGCGGCGTCCCCACTTCGTCCGCAACCGGTCGGAATAGTAGCCGAGCGGCGGCATGATGATCAGCTGCAAGATCGCGTTGAACGACCCGACGATGACACCGATCTCCTTGTCGGAGGCCCCGTGCAGCTTGAGCAGCACCGGCAGCACCTTCGGCTCGAGCATGTC
>CAYMSE010000089.1:0-3055 GCA_964392935.1 uncultured Oleiharenicola sp. | reverse complement strand
ATCGCCAGCCGCGCGGCGAGCGGACCGTACCAGGCCAACAGCAGGCGGCGGACGGTCGGCAGGTCGCTGTCGAGGTAGATGGCGCCGATCACGGCCTCCAAGGCATCCTCGAGGATCGAGGCGCGATTGCGTCCGCCGGCGTCCTCCTCGCTCTTGTTCAACCGCAGCCCGGCGTCGAGTCCAAGGTCGCGCGCCAGCTGCGTGAGGAACCGGCCCTTGGCGAGCACGGCGCGGCGTCGGCTGAGGACGCCCTCGCGCTCGGCGGGAAACTCGTGGAAGAGCGCGTCGGTGAGGACGAACTGCAGCACCGAGTCGCCGAGAAATTCCAGGCGCTGGTTGTTCGGGCCCGCTTGGGGGTGCTCCTGCAGGTAGGAGCTGTGGGTCAGGGCCTCGATGAGCAGTTTCTGGTCGGCAAAACGATAGCCCAGCCGTTCTTCCAGCTTGGTCAAATGGGGGGCGGGCTTGGACACGGCAACGAAATCACAAAGGCCAAGTCACAAACGCCAGACAAGAAATTCGCGGTGGTCTGGCATTTGGCGCCGGTGGTTTGGCATGGGCCGGGCGCAGTGAGGCTCACGAACTCGCGCTCGAGTAGCGGCGGAGTCCGCGGTGGAACACGACCACCGCGACCGTGAACCACACGGCGGCGGATGCCACCACCCAGGCGACGAGCTTCGGGTCGAAGCCGGTCAGGAGGGTCCGCGCCGGCACGTTGCTGACGATGACCATGGGCAGCGTCCACACGAAGACCAGGTTGGCGATGCCGTACATCACGCCGCGGAAGGCCTCGCGCGGCAGGCGCGAGAATTCCGACAGCGAGAAATAGCTGCCCTCGATGCCCTGCGCGCTCGTCGCCCAGAACGCCAGCGAGATGGAAAGCACCAGCATGCTGTAGTGGATGACGACGCCGCACGCGACCAGCACCGCGTAGAGGGCGACGTCCAGGACGCCGGGGTGCAACCCGAGCCGGTGCGCCGAGTAGCCGACCAAGGCCATCGCGATGAGCGAATTCAGCAGGCTGTCCGGATCGAGCTTCCGGGTCGTGGCCATGAACATCACGTTGCCGGGCTGGGCGAGGAAGAAGTCGAAGTTGCCGCTGCGAATGTTGCGCCCCATCTCGAAGATGCTGCTCCAGAAGAACCCCATCAGGAAGCGCTGGATGAGCATTGATGTGCCGACGAGGAGCATCATCTGGTACTTGGTCCAGCCGGCGACCTCGTTGGTGTGGCCGTAGATCACGGCGACCATGAGCACGTTCACCGTCATCCAGAAGAGCTCGACGAACGACCACACCAGGAAATCGCCGCGGAACATCAGCATCCGCGTGATCGAGTAGCGGGCGCAGGCGAGCCAGAGGCGGAGGTAGTGAGACATCGGAGATTGGTGATTTATGATTAACGATTGATGATTTCCGAACCAGTCGGCTCCGCCCGCGCGACGGCGGACGTCGCGGCGAGCCAAAGGCCGCCGCAGCGGCCGCCGGCCCCAATCATGAATCGTAAATCGTAAATCATGAATGTTCCCCTCATCCCCCGACCGCCGTGTGCAGGCGCAGGCCGCGGCGCCAGAGGATCTCGCCGATCGCGAGGATCACCACGACCCAGCAGAATTGGATCTGCAGCAGGTGGGCGATCACCGCCGGGTCGTTGAGGCGGCCGGTCAGCAGCGCCACCGGGAAATACATCTGGTAGAAATAGGGCAGGAAGGTCGACGCGTGGAAGAGCCAGCCCGGCAGCAGATCGAGCGGGAAGATCTGTCCGCCGAGCAGCGATTCGACCGCCATCGACAGGATGACGAAGCCCTGGATTTCGAGAAACCAGAAGCTCAGGAGCCCGAAGCAGTACGCGATGCCGAACTGGATGAGGCCGGACATGACCAGCGCCGGCACCGCGTAGATGAAACGCCACAGGTCCGCCGGCATGGTGACGTGTTGGCGGATCAGGGGGAAGATCACCGCGAGCGGCAGCAGGATGAGGAGGCCGGTGACGAGCCGCGCGGAGAGGTAGATGCTGAAGCGGTAGGCGAAGTAGTTGATCGGCTTCAGCAGGAACTGGTTGATGAGGCCGTTCCGGATGTCCTCGCTGATTTGGTAGTCCTCGTTGAAGGCCGCGATGAAGAACTGCACCACGATCATCGTCACGAAGTAGGTGAACGTCTGCGCGAAGGTGAAGCCGTTGATCAGCTCCTTGCCGCCGTAGGCCGCGCTCCAGAGGATGAAGACGACGATGAGGTGGAAGAACGAGAAGAAGCCGCGCACGCCGAAGTTCACCCGGTAGACCAGGTTGCTTTGCAGGCCGACGTTGAAGACGGACGAGTACTTGCGGAGGAGCGCGAACATGAAGGGTGGCGGCTGCTGACCAAAACACAGAAACCGAAACAGGCAAACCCCAGGTGCGGGGGGGGAGGGGAATCTTGAAAACTGAAAATCGAGAATCGGGAAAACTGAAAATTGCCGATCTCAGTCCTCAACCGATTCCCAGGTTCCCGAATTAAAAATTCCCCCGCCGCGCCGGCGTCATCCCCTGTTGGTCGGGCTTTACGCCCGACAGTCGGGGATTCACGAATATCCCCGCTGCCCGGGCAGCGGGGGATCGTGAAAACTGAAAATCCGAGAATCGTGAAAACTGAAAATCGCCGGACGCGGCCCTCGCGATGTCCCGTCGGAGTGCGGTTGAAGTCGCCACGCCGGCGCCATTGCCGGTAGGTCGGGGTTTATCCCCGACGACGCGGGCAGTGGGAGATCTAGAAACCTGAAGATCGCCGAACGCGGACCTCAGTCATTTCCCAGATTTCCGATTTCAGGATTTTCAGTTTTCAAGATTCCCCACCCGCGTCCGGGCGCGGGCTCACTCCGCGCCCTTCAGCGCGAAGCGCGCGGCGACTTCCTTGCCGAGCTCGTGGTAGGCCTTGGCGCCGGGTCCGTGCGGATCGTACGCGAAGATCGGCTTGCCGAAGCTCGGCGCCTCGCTGAGGCGCACGGTGCGCGGGATGACCGTGGAGAAGATCTTTTCCGGGAGGTGCTGCTTCACCTCGTCGACGACCTGCTTGGACAGGT
>CAYMSE010000088.1:0-6126 GCA_964392935.1 uncultured Oleiharenicola sp. | reverse complement strand
CGCTCCGTGACCCCCTGGTCGTTGCCGTGCAACGACGGGCCTCCGGGTTTGGCTGGGGCGGCGGAGGACGGGATTTCCGGGGCGGACATGCGGGGTCGTGCTTAGATCAAGCGCTCAGGGACATAGACAATGTCGCCGGGTTGAAGCAAGAGCGTGGTGTCCTCGGTCTTGGTGTCGCGTTAGCCGCGGATGACGCTGTCGACGTCCACGGTGAAAACCTTCTTGGTGCCGTCGGGCAGAATGCGGGTGACGGTGACGGCGGAGCCCTTGCCGATGTCGTCGATGCCGCCGGCCTTCGTGACGAGTTCGACGACCGTGAGGGTGGATTCGATCGGCAGCGTGTAGCGGCCGGGGTTGCGCACGCGACCCTGGATCGAGACCTCGCGCGGCGCGTATTCCTCGACGCTGACGGTGACCTGCGGATTGCGGAGGAAGCGTCCGTCCTTGTAGGCGTTCTCGATCGCGTTCTGCGCCTCGACGACGGTGAGGCCGCCGATGGTGATCTCGCCGATCAGCGGGAGGGTCACCTTGCCGCGGGCGTCGATGCGCGTGACGGTGGCGAGGTCGTCTTCCTGGTACACGGCGACGCGCACGCGGTCCGCGAGCGCGAGGGTGTGCACGTAGTTCTTCTTGTCGCTGGCGGCGCGCAGGCAGGCGCACGCGCCGAGCAGCAGGAGGCACAGGAGGAGGCGGGGCGTTTTCATGGGGTTAGTAGCGGCCCGAGACGTCCACGGAGAACCCGTGGCTCGCGAAGTCCGCGTTGGCGAGGGACGACCAGTTGTGCAGGTAGTTGTAGGCGGCGCCGAGTTGGAAGTGGTCGTTCAGGCGGTAGCGGGCGCCCACGTCCCAGCTGAAGAACGTGTCGCGGCGATTCGTGGTGGCGGCGTCGAGGAAGTCGTTCCGGCCGGCGCCGAACCCGCCGCTGAGGTCGATCTTGTGGGTGAAGGTGTACTGGGCGCGGGTGGAGAGGCTGGTCGAGTCGACCGTCGAGCCGGTCGCGATGGTATTGAAGTCGCGGTTGGCCTGCAGCGAAAGCAGGAGTTTCCGGGTGATGGGCCAGTTGAGCGAAGCCTGGGCGTTGAAATGGTTGAAGCGTTCCGCGGCGGCGTCGCGCACGTCGCGGAACTGGTAGCCGAAGCGGATCGTCCCGCTCATCTTGGAGAACAGCGCGCCGGTCGCGCCGAAGCTGAACCAGTGGTCGAGCGTGCGGCCGTGGACCGAGGTGCGGGAAATGCGCACGCGGTAGCCGCCGAGCAGGTCGAGCTTCGAGGTGTAGGTGTAGAAGAGGTCGACCGCCTGGGAGTAGTCGTTGTAGTTCACCAGGCCCAGGTCGTGATCCTCGAAGTTGCGGCGCACGTAGCCGGTGTGGGAGGTGACGTAGAATTTCTGGTTGAGCGGGTACCGCAGGTCGAGGCCCACCGGGTAGTTCCACGAGCTGGTGCGCAGGTTGACCGCGGAGTCGGAGCGCGACTCGCGATAAGCCTGGAGCGTGAACGACCCCGTGGTGCGGCCGGTGGTCTTCACCAGTTCGAGGAGGAAGTTCGGGTTGACGGTGTCCAGGTTCGAGAAGCGGCCGTACTTCACGAAATCGAGCTTCGCGGTCGAGTTGACCGCGATCACGCCCGCGCGCCGGCGCAGTTCCGCCCCGACCTGGGCGGTCACCGTGTAGTCCGAGGGGCCCTCGGCCTGGGCGAACATGTTGCTGCTGTAGCCGTAGGTCAGCCCGCCGAACACGAAGACCTGGTTGCGCGTGCCGTCGATGTTGAGCAGCGCGGGCGCGGTGGGCGCGGCCGCCAGCCCCGCCAGGAGGCAGGCGACGAGGGTCGTGATACTTCGGGGGCGGGGAGCGAGGCGCATCGCGGCGGGTTCAGGTGCCTGGCAGGCGGTCCGGGCTGACAACGATGTTGTTGGGAGGTTCGGCGGGAACCGTCGGGCGGGCAACAATCTGTTGGCCGGCGTCGGCGCCCGCGGCTTCGTCGCCCGCCGGGCCGGCTTCCGCGGCCTTCTGCCCGAGCACCTCAAAAGTGACGGAACGCCGGGCATTGCAGGCCATCTCCACGCGCTCGTCGTCGGCGGGCAGCGATTCCCGGGGAATCGGCCCGATGGTGACGGATGGCTCGGCCCCGGCGCTGGCGGGCGGGCGGATGATGGCGCGCTCGCCGGGCCGGATGATCTGGCCGCCGACGTCGCGGTCGCCGTGCCGCACCGTGATGTCGCCCTCGAGCAGGTCGACGATGGTTTCATCGGGGCGCGATTCGATGGAAAGTCGGCCGCCGCGGATGTTGATGGCGCCATGCGGCGTGGAATAGAGCATCGAGCTGCCGGAAATCAGGCGGTTGGTGCAGATGCCGACGGCGCCGCGCGAGACGTGCACGTTGCTCTGGGAAACCGACGGCTCGTTCACCGAATCGACCGGGGCGCCCGGGGTCGGCAGGAACGGCTCCTGGGTGAAACGGTTGATCTCGACGCGGGTGTTCTCATCCACGAACAGGCCCGTGCCGTTGGAGTACACGAGCGCGTTGTGGGAGTTGGCCTTGGTCTCGATCACCGTGCCCGGCGCATCGAAGGCGGTCGCCTGGCGCACCGTGTAGATCTGGTCTCCATTCTGGATCTGCGTGTCGCCCTTGGTCTCGGCCACATAGACCTTGCTGACCGGCCCGTTCTTCTTGCCGAGCTGGCGTTGCGCGAATGAGGAAGGGAGAACCACGGCGAGCGCGACAAGGCTCGCGAGCATCAATTGGGAGCGGGTGGCTTTCATGGCCGGAGAATGTGACCTTGCGTTGGCGCGCGGGGTGCGCGGTTGGATTGGATACCTAGATTTATCTAGGGTATTACACCTATTACAAGCGTAAATCCAGCCGCGTTCCCAACGGTCACGTAAGTCTCTACACCAGAAAGTTTATGAGTCGACCTTTTACGTAGATCGCACGCTTGATTTCTTTGCCGGCCAAATGGAGGGCGACCTTTGGATTCTGAGGTGCCAGCGCCCGCAGCTCCGATTCGGTCACCGTCGGCGCCACCTCCAGCTCGCCGCGGTGTTTGCCGTTCACCTGGACGACGATGGTGATCGAGTTCGCGACGAGCTTGGCCGGATCGTAGGCGGGCCAGCCGGCGGCCATGACCGAGCCGTTCATCCCGACGCGCGCCCAAAGCTCCTCCGCGAGGTGCGGCGCCAGCGGTGCGAGCAGGCGCAGGAGGTCGGAGACAACCTCGCGCGGCAGCACGGGTTCCTTCTGCAGGGCGTTCACGAAGATCATGAGCTGCGAGATGGCGGTGTTGAAGCGCAGGCCGTCGAAATCGTCGCCGACCTTGCGGATCGTCTCGTGGCGCAGTTTCTCGGCCTCCGCGGAGAGGGCGCCGGTCGCCGCGAGGCGGGCGTGGGGCGCGCCATGCTCGTCGAGGCATTCGCGCCAGACCTTCTTCAGGAAGCGGTGCACGCCCTCGATGTTCTTCGGGTTCCAAGGCTTCATCGCCTCGAGCGGGCCGAGGAACATCAGGTAGAGCCGCAGGGAATCCGCGCCGTATTGGCGGATGACGTCGTCGGGATTCACCACGTTGCCGCGGCTCTTGGACATTTTCTGGCCGTCTTCGCCCAGGATGATGCCCTGGTGAAAAAGCTTCTTGAACGGTTCCGGCTGCGGCACGACGCCAAGGTCGAACAGGACCTTGTGCCAGAAGCGCGCGTAGAGGAGGTGCAGCACGGCGTGCTCGGCGCCGCCGACGTAGAGGTCGGGCACGTCCCAGTACTTCAACGCGGCCGGACTCGCGAGCGCCGACGGATTCCGCGGGTCGAGGTAACGCAGGTAGTACCAGCACGAGCCGGCCCACTGCGGCATGGTGTTGGTCTCGCGGCGCGCGCGAATCCACGCATCGCCCGCCGGTTTGGACTGCGTCGCCGGGACCGCCTGGCCCGTGTTGAAATCGAGCCAGACCTCGAGCCAGTCGGTAACGTTGGCGAGGGGGCTTTCGCCGTTGCCACTGGGCAGATAGGATTCCACCGCGGGCAGCGTGAGCGGCAGGCAGGCGTCGGGCAGCGGCAGCGCAAATTGCGTGACGCCGTTTTCGACGAAGGTCACCGGCTGCGCCGGGAGGTCGGGCCGCCCGGCCGCGGCCTTGCGGTAGTCCGCCTCGCTCACCCAGACGATCGGGAACGGTTCGCCCCAGTAGCGCTGGCGCGAGAACAGCCAGTCGCGGAGCTTGTAGTTGACGGTGCCGCGCCCGATGCCGCGGGCCGCGAGATCGGCGGTGATCTTCTTCTTCGCGTCCGGCCACGCCAGGCCGTCATAGCCCGGCGAATTGACGAGCGTGCCGTCGCCGACGTACGGCAGCTGGTCGGAGCCGTCCGCCGCCGCGATGACGCGCGGGATGGGCAGGTGGAACTGCTGCGCGAATTCGAAGTCGCGTTCGTCGTGCGCGGGCACGGCCATGATGGCGCCGGTGCCGTAGCCCATGAGCACGTAGTCGGCGATCCAGACGGGCACGCGCGCGCCGTTGACGGGGTTGATCGCGTGGCTCCCGGTGAAGACGCCGGTCTTCACCTTCGCCGCGTCGGCCATGCGGTCGACATCGCTCTTGGCGGCGGTGGCCTTCTGGTAGGCGGCGACGGCGGACTGGTGTTCCGCGGTTGTCAGCTTGTCGACCAGCGGGTGCTCCGGTGCCAGCACCATGTAGGTGCAGCCGAACAGCGTGTCCGGCCGCGTGGTGAAGATCTTCAGGTCGCCGAGCGCGGCGTTCTCCAGCTTGAACAACACCTCGGCGCCCTCGCTGCGGCCGATCCACGCCTCCTGCATGCGCTTGGTGGATTCGGGCCAGTCCACGTCCTTGAGCCCGTCCAGCAGCTTCTCCGCGTAAGCCGTGATGCGCAGCACCCACTGGCGCAGGTTGCGGCGCTCGACCGGAAACCCCCCGACCTCGGACTTGCCGTCAACGACCTCCTCGTTGGCGAGGACGGTGCGCAGCTCGGGACACCACCAGACGGGACGCTCGTCGACGTAGGCGAGTCCCCGACGGAAGAGCTGGAGGAAGATCCACTGCGTCCAGCGAAAGTATTGCGGATCCGTCGTGTCGACCTCGCGGTCCCAGTCGTAGGAAAAGCCGAGCGCCTTGATCTGCCGGCGGAAGTTTGTGATGTTGTTCTGCGTGTTCGTCGCCGGGTGCGTGCCGGTCTTCACCGCGTGCTGCTCGGCGGGCAGGCCGAACGCGTCCCAGCCGATCGGGTGCAGCACGTTGAAGCCGCGGGCGCGCTTGTACCGCGCGAGGATGTCCGTGGCGGTGTAACCCTCCGGGTGCCCGATGTGCAGGCCCGCGCCGGATGGGTAGGGGAACATGTCCAGCACGTAGTACTTCGGCTTGGCCGAGTCGTTTTCGGCGCGGAAGGGCTTGGTGCGCTCCCAGATTGACTGCCAGTGGGGCTCAATCTTCAGGAACTCGTACTCTGGGCAATTGGTCGCAGGCATTACGATAAAACGAGCCACTGTGAGACAATCATCTGGAGCGTCAACCCTCCGAGTTTTCGGTTCCGGCGCATCCGGGATGGATAATCGCCGGGCGCTGCCCTAGGCATAACCGCATGTTCACTGGAATCGTCGAGGAAGCCGGAAAAGTCGCCGCCTTTGTGCCGGGGCCGAAGGCCTGGTCGCTGCAGATCGCGGCCGCGCTCGTTACGGCGGATGTCGCGGTTGGGGACAGCGTGGCCGTCAACGGCTGCTGCCTCACGGTCACGAAATGTGACCGGGCGCACCTCTGGTTTGACCTGCTCGAGGAGTCGCGCCGCCTGACGAACTTCGCCGACCTCCAGCCGGGCGCGGCGGTCAACCTTGAGCGCAGCCTAAAGCCCGACATCCGGATGGGCGGGCATTTTGTCTCCGGGCACGTGGACGGGCTCGGCCGCGTCGAAGTGTTCGAGAAGCGCGGCAACGACCACTACCTGCGCGTCGCGGCACCCGCCGGCTCCGGCCGCTATGTCGTCTGGAAGGGTTCGATCGCGATCGACGGGGTGTCGCTGACGGTGGCCGAGGTCGAGGGCGACTCGCTCGCCGTCTGGTTGATCCCGCACACGCTCGCGGTGACGAATCTCCGCGAGAAGACGGTCGGCAGCCGGGTGAACCTCGAGTTCGACCTGCTGGC
>CAYMSE010000087.1:0-7095 GCA_964392935.1 uncultured Oleiharenicola sp. | reverse complement strand
CCGTGCCGTCGGGCGCCAGCCGCAGCGACTCCAGCGAATCGCCCGCGTGAAATCACCAGATCTCGTCCGTGCCGAGACGGTGCATCGCGGAAAAGCCGCGCGGCGTGACGAGGAAGTAGATCACCGAATGCGCGCGCCGGCCGGAACCCGGCAGGATGAGCCCGGCCTCCGCCGTGCGCCGAAAGTAGCCGCCCTCCGGCTCCAGGGGCGCGAGCTGCAGCAGACGCGCGATGTCCTCGGCGGAATAGTGATCAGGCGAGAGCCCTTGCACAGCCATGAGTCCGGGAATCGCGGTTCCGGAGCAGTCCCCGTGGCGCCGGTCACTCCGGCTGCGTCGCCGTCACCTTGAGCGACTGGCCCTTGACCCGGATGCCGGCGAGCTTCTCCGCGATCATCGCCGCATGCTCGGTCGCGACGTCCACCAAGGTGTGGTCCTCATGGATGTCGATCGCGCCCACGATGTTTGCCGGCAGGCGCGTCACGCCGGCGATCTTGCCCACCAGGTCCGCGGGCGTGACCAGGTGGTGGCGGCCGACATTGAAGGCCAGCGTCGTGAAGCCTGGCTCCCGTCCGGTGCGCGGCTTGCGCTCGTAGGAGCGCTTCTGGGCCGCAAACCGGTCCCCCGCGACGGATGCGGCGGGCGCCGGCTTCCGGGCGGGGGCCACGGGGGCCGGAATCCCGCGCTCCGGGGCGGCGGGAGCGGCGGCCTTCGCCTTCTTTGGCTCCGCGCTCTGCCCCTGGAGCAGGTGGATGAGCGCCGACGCGATGTCCGTGCTCGCGTAGCCCTGCTCAAGCAGCCGGTCGATCATCTGGTCGTGCGACTTGAACTGCTTCGCCTCGAGCGTCGCGCGCAGTTTCTCGAAGAACACGTTGCCGCGCGCCTCGTCGACCTCCTCGAGCGACGGCACGCGCTCGCGGCGGATGCGAAGCCGCGCGTACTGCACCATGCCCTGGAGCTTGTAGATCTCGCGCCCGGAGACGAAGGTGAACGCCCGGCCTTTCTTGCCGGCGCGCCCCGTGCGGCCGATGCGGTGCGTGTAGTCCTCCGCGTCGTTCGGGAGGTCGAAGTTGAACACGACCTCCAGGTCGTCGACGTCCAGGCCGCGCGCCGCCACGTCGGTGGCGATGAGGAACTCGAAGCCGCGGCGCCGGAACTTGTCCATCACCCGCGTGCGCTGGGCCTGGGTGATGTCGCCGTGCAGGCGGTCCACCGCGTAGCCGCGCGCATGCAGGTGCTCGTCGAGCTCGTCGACCATCACCTTCGTGCTGCAGAAGATGATGCCGAAGCGGAAGTCGTGGAGGTCGATGAGGCGCGTGAGCACCTCGATCTTCGAGCGCCGGTCCACCTCGTAGTAAACCTGGTCGACCTGGGGCGCGTTCTGCGCGTGCGCGGCGACCTTCACCCACTCCGGGTCGCGCGTGAAGCGGCGGATGAGTTCCTGGATCGCCATGGGCATCGTCGCCGAGAAGAACAGGCACTGGCGCTCGGCCGGCACGGCCGCGAGGATGTGCTCGATGTCGTCGCGGAAGCCCATGTCGAGCATGCGGTCCGCCTCGTCGAGCACGACCACCTTGAGCGCATCGAGCCGCAGCGTGCCCCGCTCCATGTGGTCCATCACGCGGCCCGGCGTGCCGATGACGACCTGGGCCCCGGCGGCCAGCGCCCGGAATTGCCGGTCGTAGCTCTGTCCGCCGTAGATCGGCACCTCCATCAACCCGCGCTTGAACGCGCCCAGCTTGCCGAACTCCTCCGCCACCTGGACGGCGAGTTCGCGCGTCGGGCACAGCACGAGCACCTGCACCTGGCGCTGGTGAACGTCGACCTTCTCGATCGCGGGGATGGCGAACGCCGCCGTCTTGCCTGAGCCGGTGGCCGACTGCCCGATGACGTCCCGACCCGCGAGCGCGTGCGGGATCACCGCCGTCTGGATGGGCGAAGCCTCCTCGAAGCCCATCTTGTCGACGGCCTTCAACAGTTCGGGCGAGAGCCCCAGTTCGGCAAACGGACGCTTTTCCATCACCGCAGCGTGTCCCCCCGCCCGGAAAAAGAGAGCACAAAGTAACCGGCTTCACCGCCACCCGCCGTTGGGCTGCGGACTGCCCCGCCCTTAGCAATTCCTTAGCGCCGCACCGACCGGTCTTAATTAGGTCCGCCGCGGGAATCGTGCGATGATTGCACCATGAACGACTTCGCCGCCTGCGCCCTGACCGCCGCCTTCTTCATCCTCCTGGTGGGCTACGCCGCCCTGTGCCGCAAGCTGCGTTGAACGACCGGCTCCCAGACACCCTCCGCCGCCCGTCCTGTCGTCGTGGAAAACGTCCTGATCGCCATTCTGGCCGTCGGTTGCCTCGTCTACCTGCTCGTGGCCGTGCTCCGTCCGGAGAAATTCTGAGGCCCCGCCCATGAACCACCCGAACCCCTGGCTGCAACTCGCGCTCTACGTCGGCGCCCTGCTGCTCATCACCAAGCCGCTCGGGCTCTATCTCGTGCAGGTGCTGGACCCGCGCGGCCGCACCTGGCTCGACCCGGTCGTCCGCCCCGTCGAGCGGCTGACCTACCGCGTCTGTGGCATCGATCCCGCAGCGGAGCAAAGCTGGTTCGGCTACACCGTCGCGCTGGTCGCATTCAGCCTGGTCGGCATGCTCTTCACCTATTTCGTCCTGCGTTTTCAGGATCTCCTTCCCCTCAACCCGCAGCACCTGCCCGGCGTCGAGCCCGATCTCGCCTTCAACACCGCCGCCAGCTTTACGACCAACACCAACTGGCAAAGCTACGGCGGCGAGGCGACGCTGTCGTACTTCTCGCAGATGGTCGGGCTGACCATCCACAATTTCACCTCGGCCGCCGCCGGCATCGCCGTGGCCGCCGCGCTGGTCCGCGGCATCGCTCGCCACACCGCGCACACGATCGGCAATTTCTGGACCGATGTCGTGCGCGTCACCTACTACCTGCTGGCTCCGCTCAGCGCCCTGCTCGCCCTCGTCCTCGTCTCGCAGGGCATGATCCAGAACTTCCGGCCCTGTATCAGCGCGAAGCCGCTCGAGCCCTACACGATTCAGGTGCCAAAAACCGACGCCCAAGGCCGGCCGATGCTGGCGGCGGACGGCACCACCCCCGTGCTCGCCGACCAGATCGTCGACACCCAGACGATCGTGCAGGGTCCGATGGCCTCGCAGGTCGCGATCAAGATGCTCGGGACCAACGGCGGCGGCTACACGAACGCCAACGCCGCGCATCCGTTCGAAAATCCCACCCCGCTCTCGAATTTCCTCCAGATGCTGGCGATCTTCTCGATCCCGAGCGCCCTGGCGTGGTACCTGGGCCGCGTGACGCGGAATCAGCGCCACGGCTGGGCCGTCTGGAGTGCCATGTTCCTGCTCTTCGCCGTCGGCGCGCTCGCGGCGTGGAAATTCGAGGCCGACGGCAATCCGCTCCACCAGCAGCTCGGCGTGGCGGCGGCCGACGGCAACCTCGAGGGCAAGGAGGCCCGCTTCGGCATCTTCAATTCGGCGCTCTTCGCCACGATCACTACGGACGCCTCTTGCGGCGCCGTGAACGCCATGCACGACTCGTTCACCCCGCTGGGCGGCCTCGTGCCCCTGTTCAACATCCAGACGGGGGAGGTCATTTTCGGCGGCGTGGGCGCCGGCCTCTACGGGATGCTCATCTACGTCGTCCTCGCCGTCTTCATCGCCGGCCTGATGGTGGGCCGCACACCGGAATACCTCGGCAAGAAGATCGAGGCCTTCGACGTGAAGCTCGTGATGCTCTTCCTCATCGTCACTGCGGGCAGCATCCTCGGTTTCACCGCCTGGGCCGGCGTCACGGACTGGGGCCAGGCGGGCCTCAACAACGCCGGACCGCACGGCTTCAGCGAGATCCTCTACGCCTTTAGCTCCGCCGTCGGCAACAACGGCTCCGCCTTCGCCGGCCTCACCGCCAATCCGGCGAACGGGGACGCCCACTACAATGTCACGCTCGCCCTCGCCATGCTCTTCGGCCGGTTTCTGACCATCGTGCCGATCCTCGCCCTCGCCGGCAACCTGGCGGCCAAGAAACTCGTCCCCGCCAGCGCGGGCACCTTCCGGGTCGAGGGCCCCACGTTCGTCGTGCTGCTCGTCGGCACCGTGCTGCTCATCGGCGCCCTCACGCACCTGCCGGCCCTCGCGATCGGACCGATCGTCGAGCACTTCCTCATGGGCGCGGGCACCCTGTTCTGATCGCTTTCCACCTCGTTACCCAACTGCCAACCTGCCGCGGCTCGCGGCACTCTCGTGAGCACCAAAGCCGTCTCCCTCTTTGACCGCCGCATCCTGCGCCAGGCGTTTGTCGACGCGTTCGTGAAGCTCGATCCGCGCACCCAGCTGAAGAACCCCGTCATGTTCATCACGCTGGTGGGCGCACTGCTCAGCTTCGAACAGCTCCTCACCTCGCCCGAGCCATTCCGCTACGTCCTGCAGGTCGCCCTTTGGCTGCTGTTCACCGTGCTCTTCGCCAATTTCGCCGAGGCCGTCGCCGAGGGCCGCGGCAAGGCCCAGGCCGACTCCCTCAAGCGCGCCCGCACCCAGACCTTCGGCCGCCGCCTGCGGGACGGCCGCGAGGAGAAGGTCGCGGCCACCGACCTGCGCAAGGGCGACACCGTGGTCTGCGACGCCGGCGACCTGATCCCGGCGGACGGCGACGTGATCGACGGCATCGCCTCGGTTGACGAGTCCGCCATCACCGGCGAATCCGCCCCCGTCGTGCGCGAGAGCGGCGGTGACCGCTGCGCCGTCACGGGCGGCACGCGCGTTTTGAGCGACCGCATCGTCATCCGCGTGACCTCCGAGCCGGGCCACACGTTTCTCGACCGCATGATCGCGATGGTCGAGGGCGCCCGCCGCCAGAAGACGCCCAACGAGATCGCCCTCACCATCCTGCTGTCCGCCCTCACCATCATCTTCCTGCTGGTCATCCTCACGCTCCGGCCGTTCGGGCTCTACGCCCACGCCAGCTTCTCGATCACCACCCTCATCGCGCTGCTGGTCTGCCTGATCCCAACCACCATCGGCGGGTTGCTGAGCGCCATCGGCATCGCGGGCATGGACCGGCTGCTCCAGCGCAACGTGCTGGCAACCTCGGGGCGTGCCGTCGAAGCCGCGGGCGACATCGACGTGCTCCTGCTCGACAAGACCGGCACGATCACGCTCGGCAACCGGCAGGCCACGGCCTTCGTCCCGGCGCCGGGGGTCCCGGTCGAACGGCTGGCCGACGCGGCGCAGCTCGCGTCGCTGGCCGACGCCACGCCCGAGGGCCGGAGTATCGTCGTCCTGGCCAAGGAGCGGTTCAATCTGCGCGGTCGCGAAATCGCCGCGCCGCACGCGACCTTTGTGCCGTTCGCCGCCCAGACGCGCATGAGCGGCGTCGATCGGGCCGGCCGCAGCATCCGCAAGGGCGCCGCCGAGAGCGTCCGGGCCTGGGTCGAGAGCCAGGGCGGCGCCTGGCCCGCCCCGGTCCACGAGACCGTGGAGCACATCTCCCGCAGCGGCGGCACGCCGCTCGTCGTGGCCGAGGGACGCGAGACCCTCGGCGTCATCCACCTGAAGGACGTCGTGAAAGGCGGCATCAAGGAACGCTTCGCCCAGCTGCGGACGATGGGCATTCGCACCGTGATGATCACCGGTGACAACGCGCTCACTGCGGCGGCCATCGCCGCCGAGGCCGGCGTGGACGATTTCCTGGCCCAGGCGACTCCCGAAATGAAGCTGCAGCGCATCCGCCACGAGCAGGCGCAGGGTCACCTGGTCGCCATGACCGGCGACGGCACCAACGACGCCCCGGCCCTCGCCCAGGCCGACGACGGTGTGGCGATGAACACCGGCACGCAGGCGGCCAAGGAGGCCGGCAACATGGTCGATCTCGACAGCAACCCCACGAAGCTCCTCGAGATTGTCGAAATCGGGAAGCAAATGCTGATCACCCGGGGCTCGCTCACGACCTTCAGCATCGCGAACGACGTCGCGAAGTACTTTGCCATCATTCCCGCGCTGCTGGTCGGCGTGTTTCCCGCCATCGCCCCGCTCAACGTCATGGGCCTCGCCTCCCCGCTCAGCGCCATCCTCAGCGCGGTGATCTTCAACGCCCTCGTCATCATCGCGCTCATCCCGCTGGCGCTGCGGGGCGTGGCCTACCGGCCGGCTGGCGCGTCCGCCCTGCTGGCGCGCAACCTTCTCCTCTACGGCGCCGGCGGCGTCATCATCCCCTTTGTCGGCATCAAGCTCATCGACGTCCTGATCAACGCCGCCCACCTCGTCTGACCGCCCCGCGCCATGAAATCCCTCCTCCTCGAACTCAAGGCCGCCCTCCTGCTCACGCTCGTCTTCGCGGTCTTGCTGTGCGGGGCCTACCCGCTGTTCGTCTGGGCGGGCGCCCAAACACTCTTCGCCGAGCAGGCGAACGGCAGCCTCATCGTCGATCCGAATGGCACCGTGCGCGGCTCAGCCCTGCTCGCTCAAGGATTCACGGGCGACCGGTACTTCCACCCGCGACCCTCCGCCGCGGGCACCGGGTACGACGCGGCGAATTCCTCGGGCACCAACCTCGGCCCGACCAGCCGGAAACTCGCCGACAGCATCAAGGAACGCGTCGCCGCCTACCGTGACCGGAATGGGCTCGCCGCCAACGCGACCGTGCCGGCCGACGCCGTGACCGCTTCCGGCAGCGGGCTCGACCCGCACATCAGCGAAGCGAACGCCCACCTGCAGGCCCCGCGGATCGCCCACGTCCGACAGTGGCCGCTCGCCGAGATCGAGGCGCTGATCACCCAGGCGACCCGAGACCGCGACTGGAACATCCTCGGCGAGCCCACCGTCAACGTCCTCCTGCTCAACCGCGCCCTCGACGAGCGTGCCCGCGAAAAATGAACGCCGCCGTCCGCGCCAACGATTTCTCCCCGATGCCACCGCCCCGTCCCCTCTCGCGCCAGCAGCTGATGATCGCCGTCGTGCTCGGGTTGCTGCTGCTGCTCGGCTTTCTCCTGATGCTGCAGGATCCTCGCTTCCACCCGCTCCAACGCCGCCTGGATTCGCCGCCCACCGCCGCGGCGCCCGGACCTT
>CAYMSE010000086.1:0-10864 GCA_964392935.1 uncultured Oleiharenicola sp. | reverse complement strand
AAGTGGTGGCGCTGCCCGATTTCAAAGTCCACCTTGTCGTGCGCCGGCGTGATCTTCAGCGCGCCGGAACCGAACTCCTTGTCGACCGCCGCGTCGGCGATGATGGGAATCGCGACCCGGTTCAGCGGCCGCCAGACCTTGCGCCCGACGAGGCCGGTGTAGCGCGGATCCTCCGGATGCACCGCGATGGCAACGTCGCCCGGGATCGTCTCGGGGCGCGTCGTCTTCACCTCGACGAACCGCCCGGGCTCGTCGACCAGTTCGTACCGCACCTGGTAGAGCAAGCCCTTGGTCGGCTTCATCACGACCTCCTCGTCGGACAGCGCCGTCAGGCTTGCCGGGCACCAATTGACCATGCGCTTGCCGCGGTAGATGTGGCCCTTGCGGTAGAGGTCGACGAAGACGCCCAGCACGGAGCGGGAGTACCCCGCATCCATCGTGAAATGCGTGCGGCTCCAGTCGCAGGACGCCCCGAGCGCCTGCAGCTGCTTGAGGATCATGCCGCCCTTCTCCTCGCGCCAGGCCCACACTTTCTCGAGGAACTTCTCCCGGCCGAGGTCGCGGCGGTGCTTCTTCTCCTTGCGCAGCTCGCGTTCCACCACGGCCTGCGTCGCGATGCCGGCGTGGTCGGTGCCGGGCAACCAGAGCGCCTCGCGACCCTCGAGCCGCGCGCGGCGGACGAGCACATCCTGCAGCGTGTTGTTGAGCACGTGGCCCATGGTCAGGACGCCGGTCACGTTCGGCGGCGGGATCATCACCGCGTAGGGCGCGCGCTGCGCGTCGACCTGGGCGGCAAAGCAGCCGCTCTGGAGCCAGGCGGCGTACCATTTCCGCTCTACGTCGTGAGGTTCGTAACTCTTCGTGATCTGTGCCATGGGCAGGTGGAGCGGGCCAGTGAAGGTGACCCCCGGCAACCTGACAAGCCTGCTTGCGGGCCGGTGGTCACTCCGTGCCGCGGTCGCGGTGACGGCGTTCCTTCATCTCCAGCCGGTCCACCCCGCGTTGTCCGGCCTCGTCCGCGGCCCGGGCGGCGGCGTTCTTCTCGTGGGAGTAATAGGAGTAGTTGTTGGTGTAGTAGCCGTAGTCCTCGCCGGTGCCCGACGGCACCTGGTTCAGGACCACGCCGACGATCGGCACCTTCACCTGCGTCTCGATGATCTGCTTGGCCCGCTGCACCATGCTCTCCGGGTTCCGGCGGTGCTGGATCAGCAGCACGATGCCGTCGGCGATGCTGCCCAGCACGGACGCGTCGCTGACGCCGATGATCGGCGGCGAGTCGAACAGGATGCGATCGTAACTTTGCCGGAACTCGCCCACCAGCTCGCGCAGCTTGTTCACGTACAGGAGGCCCAGCGTGACGTTGTGGTGCGCGGCGCCGGCCGGGATGAAATCGAGCCGCCCCGTCCCGGCCCCGCCGGCAACCTCCCCGAGGAGGCGCTGCACGGTCGAGGTCCAGCCGACCTGGTTGAGCACGATGTCGGTCAGGCCCGGTTCGCGCGGCAGGTCGGCCAGCCGGTGCTGGGTCGGACGGCGCACGTCGGCGTCGATGAGCAGGACCTTCTCGCCTGCGGAGGCCAAGCAATGCGCCAGCTGGCGCAGCGTGGTCGACTTGCCCTCACCCGGGCCGGAGGACAGCACGACCAGCACGATCGAGCGGTCCGCCCGCAACGCGAGGTTGAGATTCGTCTGCAGCACGCGGAACGGCTCGCCTTCCGGCGAGCTCGCATTGAAGCGGGCCGAGGGGTCCGCGATGTGCGGGATGACCCCGAGCACGGCAAGGTTCAACTTGCTCTCGACGTCCGCCACGTTGCGGAAGCTCGTGTCGATGTACTCGAGCAGCACGGCGGCCCCGACGCCCAGGATCAGGCCGAAGACCACCGCGAACAGGATGTTCAGGCCCCAGTTGGGCTTGCTCGCGTAGCGCGCCGGTTCCGCGACGTTCAGGATCTCGATCGTCTTCTTCGGCACCTGGAAGTCGATTTCCCGCTGGCGCAGCGTGAGCTTCAGCGTGGTGAGCAGCCGCTGCTCGTCCTCGAGCTTGGTCGTCGCCTCCTCGAACGGCCGCATCCGCTCGCGCGCCGACAGGATCTGCTCGACCTTGGCCTGGGCAAGCTGGCGCTCGAGCTCGGCGACGCGCGCGTCGGCCTCCTTGTAGGCCATTTCGAGCGAGCTTTCGTAGCCGCGCAGCTGGCTGTCGAGCTGTTCCTGGATCTTGGCGCGGTTCTCGATGGCGGCAATGAGGTCGGGGTGCGCGGAGCCGAGGCGGCCCGTGAGCTTGGTGACATTCTGGTCGGACACGAGGTACGCCTGGAGGAGATTCTGGATGTTCGAGTCCTGGATCAGCTCGGAATTCACCAGGTTGCGCCGGTCCGCGGTCGGGATGTTGCGGAAGCGCTCCCAGCGCGTCTTGCGGCCGATCGCGTCGACGCGCAGCGCGATGAGCGAGTTCTGCATCTGCCGCAGCGTCTCGATGTCCATGTCGGTGTAGCGCTGGCTGAGGTCGACCCCGGCGATGTCGAGCTCCTTGCGCAGCTTTTCGACGCGATCCCGCTGGGTGGTCACCGCCAGTTCCTGCTTCTCGAGTTCCTTGCGCAGTTGCGCCAGGCCCTCGCGCTGGTCGGAGGTCGCGAGCGTGATGCGGTCCTCGGAGTAGATCCGCGCGATGGTGTTGGCGATGTCGGCGGCGAGCTTGGGCTCGCGGGCATAGACATTGATCTCGATGATCGACGATGCGCGCGGCGCGTCGGGAAACACCATCTTCTGCAACATGTACTTGTAGGTGATCGCCGACGGCAGCGCGACACCGTCGTTGATCTCCTTCCCGATGATCCGGTTCAGGTCGAGCGCGTCGATGACGGGATAGATGATCTTCTCCGCCTGGATGATCTTGAACTGGTCCTGGATGAAGTACGGGTCGTAGTAGCTGTTGCTCTGGGCCTGGAAGAGCTTCACCTCGCTCTCCGGCTTCTGGACGCTGATCTTGGCGGTCGAGAGGTACCACTTCGGCAGCAGCGCGGTGACGCCGAGCGTGGTCAGCAGCACCACGACGATCACGAGGCAGACGAGCCCCTTGCGGAGACGCAGCACGCCCACGAAGTCGCCGAGCGAGGCGCTGTCCCGGGTGGACGACGAGTTGGCCATGCGCCTGCCGCGAGGCTGCCTCAGAAGGTGAAGTTCGCCCCGACGCCGAACCGGTCGCGATTCTGGCCGCGGTTCGCGTCATCCGAGTCGATGTTGTCCAGATCGTAGGTCGCGGACACGGTCCAGTTCTTGGTCGGTTGCCAGGTGAGGCCGAGGCCGAAACGGGTGGTCTTCTCGTCGATGTTCGCCTGCGGCGCGCGGCCCTGAAGCTGCGACGGCTCGTAGGTGAGCGAGCCCGAGAACGTGAACGCCCCGGACAGGCGGTGCTGCACGTTCACAAAGAAGCGATTCACTTTCGCGTCGTTGAAACGGTCCGTGTCCGAGGGTTCCTCGATGGAGTAGGTGTAGCCGGCGGCGAGAAAGGAGCCTTCCGCGTAGGTGTAGCGCGAACGGAGCTCGATGTACGGCGAGGTGGTGTCGGGCTGCGCCTTGCGGTTGCGGTCCTCAAAGCCCGCGCGGCCGGAGATCAGCAGTTGCTTGCCGGGATTGTAGTCGAAGCCCGCCATGAGGAAATTCGACGTCTTGTCCTTGGTCGCGGAGGCATGGTCGTACGCGATCGACTGGTAGCGGTATTCGCCGACCAGCGTTGTTTCCGGCAGCATCGCATAACCCAACTCGACGCCCGCGAGGTGCTCGGAGCGGTCGAGGTCGTTCGACAGGTTGCTGTTGTCGTAGGCGATGTTCATGAACCGGTACTTGCCGGTGACCGAGGTCTTCTGCCCGACCGACGTGACATACCGGGCGTTGAGTTCCGCGCGATCGAAGGACTGGTCCGAATTGAGCGGCGTGTCGGCCAGCAGCGACTGCGGGTTCTTGACGATGTCGTAGGAGCCGCTCAGGTCGATGTTCGAGTCCTGCGAGAACGAATGCGCGAGGCGCGCGCCCAGGCTGTGGTTGGTGAGATTCTTCTTCCCGGGGCGGTCCACCACGTGATCGTTGCTGAAGCCGTACGACGCCGAGGCGAAAGTCTGGTCATCCACCGAACCGTTGAACGAAATCGAACCGGAAATGCTGTAGACCATGCTGTCGCGTTCCCCGGTGGCGCTGCCGAAAATGTTGCTGTCGTGGTAGACCGAGGCCCCCAGGCGGTACGTCAGGGCCTTGCCTTGCTCCTGCTCGGGGATCGGTGCGTAGACGGCTAAAGCCAGAGACGGCGCAAAGATTGCGGCCGGAACGAAGCGAAGGAGTGATTTCATGGGTGGCGCCAAGGTGTTAACTCGAATGAACTTAAGGCGGACACAAAGGACGGTGGCAATGCTATTTCCCTTAGCGCACCAGGGTCTGCGGATTCACCAGCAGGACCATGTTCTCGGTCAACTTCTGGGGCGGCAGGCTCAGGGGGAATCCGGCCGGCATGCGCCGGGTGACCAAACCGGCGTACACGCCGCCCCACCCGCCCGTGTCCGAGAGACTGATCGTGTCGTCCTTGCGCGCCGCCAATTCGGTGAAGAACGGGCGGTCGAGCGTCACGGGGGTCAGCAGGAGCGCCCCGATGTTCTGCTCGACGATGATCTGCGAGAAATCGCGCAGGCGCTCGGGCTTCGCCCAGACGCGCGAGCGCCCGTACCACGCGGAGCCCGCCGGGACGTCGGTGGCGACTCCGGTGCCAGGCAGGAACCGCGCGTGCAGCTCGCGATCCAGTTCGATGAAGAGCGCCGGGTAATACGGCGGGAAGTAGAAATGAATCTTCTTCGGTTCCATCGCATCGCGCACCAGCGGGAGGGCCTGCAAGGCCAGCAATCCGGCGGCCAGCCACCGCCAATGCTGGGTCAGCGCGGTCTGGCTCTCGATCAGCACAAACAGGAATCCCGCGCCGAAGACGATGATCAGCGGCGCCAGATAGTAGGCCGGCAGCCGGGCGCTTTCCCCGGAGCCCAGGAACGGCTGGCCGGTCAGCAGCACGAGCGCCATCACGGCAAAGCACCAGCGCACGCGATTGACCGGTCCGTGCCGGAAGCGGTAGGCGAGCCCGGCCACGAAGAACGCCGTGAGCAACATGCCGCCGCCCGACCAGAGCCGTTCCTTCAGGTTCAATTCCAGGCCCGTGAGCCCCTTGTTGCCCAGCTTGTTGAGGCTGAATGCCGGCGGCTCGACCGTCGCCAGATTGCGCTGCGCGAAAGGCTCGGCGGTGGGATCGCCCGCCTTGAGGGCGAGATTCTGCCACGCCAACCCGAGGGGATTTCCAATCACGATCACGTTGCGCACGAGCCACGGGGCGATCAGCAGCGCGAACACCGCGGCGAGCACGGACAGGCTGCGCCAGCGGGCCGCACCGTGGAGGCGCCAGGCGAGGTATCCGGCCAGCACGAGCACCACCAGGCCGGCGGAGAACTCCGTCAGGAAAAGCAGGGCCGACAGCAATCCGAGCGCGCCGGTCCGCAAGGCCAGAAGCCAGTCGAAGCCAGGCGCGTCGACCAACCGCTCCTCCAGGTCGGAGAGCACGTTGAAGACCGCAAGCAACAGCACCATGAACAATGGCATCCCGGTCAGCGCCACGGTTTGCTGCCAGAGGCTGACGGACGCCACCGTCGCCCCCGCGGCAACCCACGCCGTGCGGTCATCGAAGAGGCGCCGGGCCAGCCGGACCACCAGCCAGATGGCGAGCCAGTAGAGCACCAGATTCACGCCGAGGATGACGTAGTCGGGCATCCACCCGTCGATGCTGTCGCCGCCGGGCGCGGCCGGGCGCGACTGCCAGATGGAGTTGGGCAGCGCGGCGAATGCCGCCGCGAGCACCAGGGGATAGAGCGGCGCGTGATACAGCTCCGGGTACGGCCGGGATTCGTCAAACGGCACGCCCCGGACCTTGAGCAGCGCGTAGGTCTGCGGGTAGTTCACCAGCGTCGTGAAACCCCGGCCCTGCGCCAACTGGCGCGCGACGACCGCCTGCTGCATCACGTACTCGGTGGGGATGCCGTGAAACTGGCGCCACGAATAGACGGTGGTGAGCAGCAGGGCGCAAACCACGACGACCGCGCGGCTGAGCCAGCGCACGCCGGTCCCCTGCTCCAGCCAGTGAATCAGTTCCTGGGCGGATTTCATTCGCGAGCGGCGGCGCTCATCCGCGATCCACCACGTCGAGTTCCGGCCATTGCGCGAGCTTGCGGTGCAACGTGCGGCGGCTGATGCCGAGCAGCGTCGCCGCGCGGGTGCGATTGCCGCGCGCCTTCATCAGGGCCTCCTTCAGCAGCCGCTTCTCGTTATCCTCGACGGAATAGGGGTTCGCCGGGGTGGCGGTCACCATCGTGGGCGGCGGGGGCGCCTCGCCGCGGAACTTCGGCTCGAGGTCGAATTCGTTCAGGCGCCCGCCCCGCCGCAGCACCACGGCGTTCTCCGCGAAATTGCGCAGCTCGCGGATGTTGCCCGGCCACGAGTACGCCTGCAGGTGACGCATCGCCCCCGGCTCGATTGCGACGGGCTCGTAGCTGTTTTCCTTGGCGTAGACCTGGATGAAATGCTCCAGGAGCACGGGAATGTCCTCGGTCCGCTCGCGCAGCGGGGGCGTGGTGATGCGCACGACATTGAGGCGGAAGAACAGGTCCTCGCGGAATTTTCCCTCCTTCACCATCTGCTCGAGATTGCGATTCGTGGCGGCGACGAGCCGGACGTCCACGGTCATGGTCTTGGAGCTGCCAATGCGCTCGAAGCTGCGGGTTTCCAGGAACCGCAGCAGCTTCACCTGGATCTCCGGCCCGATTTCGCCGATCTCGTCGAGGAAGACCGTCCCGCCGTCCGCCGCCTCGAAGCGCCCCTCCCGCCGCTCCGTGGCGCCGGTGAAGGCCCCGCGTTCGTGGCCGAACAACTCGCTCTCCAAGAGCGCCGCGGGCAGGGCAGCGCAATGCACGGGCACGAAGGGTGCCCGGGCGCGCGGGCTTGCCTGATGAATCGCCTGGGCAATGAGCTCCTTGCCAGTGCCGGTCTCGCCCTCGATCAGGATCGTGGCCTTGGAGGGGGCGACCAATTTTACGCGCTCTATCACCTCCGCGAGCTTTGCCGAGTGTCCGACAATGCCCTCGACGCTGAATTTTTCATTGAGCCGCTCGTGCAGTTGCTTCACCTCGACCTCGAGCGTCTTGGTCTTGAGCGCCCGTTGGATGAGAATCTCGAGGCGCTCGATCTGCACCGGTTTGGTCAGGAAGTCGACGGCCCCGCGCTTCATCGCCTCCACCGCCGAATCGATGCTGCCGTAGGCGGTCATCATGATCACCGCCGGCCGGTTTGGCAACGCCAGGGCCTTGTCGATCACCTTCAGCCCGCTCTTCCCCGGCATCCGCAGGTCCGTCACGATCACGTCGAACTCCTGCGCGTCCATGAGGTTGAATGCCTCGTCGGTGCTGGCCGCCACCGAGACGTCGTAATGCTCCTGCAATGCCTGCTGGAGACCCTCCCGCGTGTGTTTCTCGTCGTCGACGATCAGGACGCTTGGCACCATGGGAGCATGAAGCGGGGCCGGCCAATCGCGGTCAAACGGGAAATGAGACGAGGTGACACACGGAGCATTCTGCTGTTGATCCTGTCAGATCCCGACGACTTTCTGCCGTCTTACATCTACTCCTCCGACTCCCGAACATGAAGCGCCTCCTGCTTGCCTTGGTTTTCTTCGCGTCGTTCTGCTCCGCCGCCCGGGCGGAAAAGAACACCATCCTGATCCATCCCGGTGAAACCGTGTACGCCCGGTTCGACGTGAACGGGAAGAAGATCCGCCTGGGCAAGTTCAGCAAGGAGCCGGATGACTCGGCGCAGGTCGTGTTCGTGTTCGAAAAGGAGCTGAAGGGCCTCTTTCGGACGCTCCAGGTGGAAAACAAGTTCCCGCGCGATCTCGTCTACAAGCTGGAGATGCGCTCACTCTCCCAGAACCACCAGATGCGGGCCCACCCGACCCCGGTGGTGGCCGGCAAGATGGCCTTCGACACCTACCCGGCCGTGGTGGAGGAACTCGCCCTTTACGACTTCAAGCTTGAGGATTGAGCGTTCGTTCCCGCGACGGAAACGCCGGTTGGAAACACAAATCCGCTACCCCCGAGGGAGTAGCGGATAGAATGGTGGCTCAGGTCGGAATCGAACCGACGACACAAGGATTTTCAGTCCTCTGCTCTACCAACTGAGCTACCGAGCCAAAACGAAAGAGGGGCGAGATAAAAGGACGGGCTCCGGACGCGTCAACGGGAATTTGGGAAATTCCCCGTCGCCCCGGCGACCACATCACAGCCGCCGGAAAACGAGCGCCGCGTTTTGTCCGCCGAAGCCGAGATTGTTGGTCAGGACGGTGTTCACGACCGCCTGCCGCTTCACATTCGGCACGTAGTCGAGGTCGCAGTCCGGGTCGGGCGTCTCGAGATTGATGGTGGGGGGAACTTCGCCCGTCTCGATGGTCTTGATGCTGATCACGGCCTCGATGCCGCCGGCGGCGCCGAGGAGGTGGCCGGTCATCGACTTGGTCGAGCTGATCATCACCTTCCGCGCCGCGTCGCCGAAGACCTTCTTGATCGCGAGCGTCTCGAACTTGTCGTTGTAGGGCGTCGAGGTGCCGTGCGCGTTGATGTAGTCGATCTGCTCGGGACGCACGCTGGCGTCCTTGAGCGCGCGGCTCATCGCCTGCGACAGCCCCTTGCCCTCCGGATCGGGCTGGGTGATGTGGAACGCATCGCAGGTGGCCGCGTAACCGGCCAGCTCGCAGTAGATGTGCGCGCCGCGGGCCTGCGCATGCTCGAGGCTCTCGATGACAAGCACGCCGGAGCCTTCGCCCATGATGAAGCCGTCGCGGTTCAGGTCGAACGGCCGGCTCGCCTTCTGCGGTTGCTCGTTGTTCGTGCTCATCGCCTTCATGGAGCAGAATCCCGCGTACGCCAGGGGCGTGATTGCCGCCTCCGCGCCGCCACAGACCATCACGTCGGCCTCGCCGGCGCGGATCATGCGGAAAGATTCGCCGATCGCGTGGGTGGCGGTCGCACATGCGCTGACCACCGAGAAGTTGGGCCCGCGCGCGCCGAGCTCGATGGCGACGAGGCCGGAGCACATGTTGCTGATCAGCGCCGGGATCATGAACGGCGACACCTTGCGCGGCCCGCGCTCGAGCAGGACCTTGTGCTGGTTCTCGATCGTCCACATGCCGCCGATGCCGGAACCGATGATCACGCCGATGCGGTCGAGATCCTCCTTGGTGACGTCGAGCTTGGCGTCGGCCACCGCCTGCTTGGCGGCGGTGAAACCGAAATGCGTGTAGCGGTCATTGCGCCGGACTTCCTTGGGGTCCATGTGCGCGGCGGGATCAAAGCCCCGGACTTCGGCGCCAATCTGGCAGCTGTAGTCCGTTGGATCGAACAGCGTGACCCGGTCGATGCCACACTTGCCGGCCAGGATCGCGGACCAGAAATCAGGCACATTGTGGCCCAACGAGGCCACGAGACCCATGCCGGTTACGACAACCCGACGAGAAGAGGATGCGGTTTCCATCGATTGAATGCAGGTGGAAAAAAAACGCCCTACCGGGCCAACCAAGGGCCAGACGGTAGAGCGATAATCTCGAAAGCCAAAAGGTTATTTCTTTCCAGCCTTCTGCTGGATGTAGTTCACCACGTCGCCGACGGTCTGGAGCTTCTCCGCATCGGATTCGGGGATCTCCCCTTTGATCTCTTCCTTGAACTCTTCTTCAAAGGCCATGATGAGCTCGACGATGTCGAGCGAGTCGGCGCCAAGGTCATCCAAAAACGATGCCTGCGGAGTGATTTGCTCTTCGTTAACATTCAACTGGTTAACGATGATTTCTTTGACGCGCTGTTCGATGGTTTTCTGATCGGCCATGTGAGTAAAAAGAGGTGAAATTCCCTGAACAACTCAGGCATCACATCACCATGCCGCCGTCAACGGTAAAAACTTGTCCGGTGATGTAGCTGGACTCCTCGGAACAGAGGAAAGCGGCCATGTTGGCGATGTCCGTGGATTCGCCGAGCCGCTTGAGCGGAATCATGGAGGTGATCTTCTCCGCCGCTTCCGGCGGCAGCACGGCGGTCATGTCGGTCTTGATGAAGCCGGGCGCGACCGCGTTGCAGGTCACGTTGCGGGCGGCGAATTCCTTGGCGATGGCCTTGGTGAAACCGATCATGCCGGCCTTCGCGGCGCAGTAGTTCGCCTGCCCGGCGTTGCCCATGATCCCGACCACGGACGTGATGTTCACGATGCGACCCCAGCGCTTCTGGGTCATCGGCCGACCGATGTGCTTCGTCCAGTGGAAGCAACTGGTGAGGTTCGTCGCGAGCACGGAGTTCCAATCGTCCTCGGACATCCGGAACAGCAGGCCGTCCTTGGTGATGCCGGCGTTGTTGACCAGGATGTCGATCTGGCCGAACTCGGCCAGCAACTCGGCGCTCGCCTTCGCGACCGCGGCGCCGTCGGCCACGTCCACCGCGAGGGCCTTCGCCTTGCCGCCGGCGGCGGCGATCGCCGCGGCGGTGGCGCCACAGCTCTCGGCGGATTTGCTCACGCAAATCACGCTCACGCCATTCTTGGCGAGGAGCTCGGCGATGGTTTTGCCGATGCCCCGGCCGGCGCCGGTGACAAGGGCCACACGATTGTTGTAGGTGAGGCTCATGGGGAGGGGGGCGCACATGGCACGCACTCCCCCAACCCGCCGCAAGCGCGAAAATTCCGGCGGCTCAGTACACGTCGCGCTGGTACCGCTTGTCCTTCTTCATCTGCTTGACGTATTCCGCGGCCGCGGCCGGCT
>CAYMSE010000085.1:0-8075 GCA_964392935.1 uncultured Oleiharenicola sp. | reverse complement strand
CGCCACACCACGCCCGTCGAGGGCGTCTACGCCGGGGCCATCACCATCGACGCGGACTCGGGCCAGGTGCTCTTCGAGCAGAACGCCGACGTCGTGAACCCGCCGGCGAGCATGACCAAGCTCATGACTTTCGCGGTGCTCCACGACCGGCTGGCGAGCGGCGCGCTCACGCTCGAGACGCCGGTGCAGATTGACGCCTCGGACGCCCGGCTCGGCGGCACCCAGGTCTACCTCGACCCGCGCGAATCCTTCACCGTCGAGGAACTCCTCTACGCGATGATGATCCAGTCGGCCAACGACGCCGCCCACGCGCTCGCCCGCGCTTCCGCCGGCTCGGTGCCGGCCTTCGTCGCGCTGATGAACGCCAAGGCCAAGGAACTCGGCCTGACGCACTCCACGTTCCGCTCGCCCCACGGCCTGCCGCCCGAGGACCGGCGCCTGGAGGACAGCGACCTGACCTCGCCCCGCGACTTTGCCACGCTTTCCCGCTACCTCGTGCAGCACACCGATGTCCTCAAGTACACCTCGGTCCGCGAAAGGAAATTCGGCGAGGGCAAACGCACCCCCGACAAGGTCATCCGCATGGAGAACCACAACAAGCTCCTCGGGAAGATCCCCGGGGTCGACGGTCTCAAGACCGGCTACACGCGGAGCGCGGGCTACTGCCTGAGCGCCACCGCCGAGCGCAACGGCCGTCGCGTGATCGCCGTGATCATGGGCTCCTTCGGTCCGGGCGGGGCCATCGACAAGGGCCGCGCGCGCGACCTCAAGATGCTCGAGTTGCTCGACAACGGCTTTGCCGCGCTGCCGGCCGGCCCGGCCGTCGTGAAGACCGCGCCCACCGCCGGCTCGGCCGCCGCCCATCCGACCGCCGCGAAGCCCGGGCCCACGGCGAATCCCGGCGGCCCCGCCCCGGTGCCCACCGTCAAGACCGACAAGACGCCGGAACAAGCCTCGACGCCGAAGGACCCACCGGTAGTTTTCCGCGTGATCACCCCCGACAAAAAGCCGTGAACCCCGCCCGTTTGCCCCGTTCCCTCGTCCTGTTGCTTGTCCTCGGCCTGCTCGCGCCGCTCCTGCCGGCGCGCGAGAAGCTGCCGCCGGAGGATCTCGAGATCGTCGAGAAGAAATGGCCCGACGCGAAGAAGACCTTCACCGGCCTGCGCTACATCATCCTCGAACCGGGCGACGCGAAGAGTCCCATGCCGAAGTCGGGCGACATGGTCGCCGTCGCCTACCGCGGCTCGCTGCTCGACGGCCGCGTCTTCGACGAGGCCACCGAGAAGGCGCCGCTCAAGGTCCGCATTGACCGCGACTCGCTGATCGACGGCTGGGAGGAGGCGATCCAGAAAATGCACCGGGGCGAGAAATGGCTGCTGATCGTGCCGCCCGAACTCGCCTACGGCGCGCGGGGGCGTCCGCCCGTCATCAAGCGCTACGCGACGCTGGTTTTCGAGATGACGCTGCTGGATTTCGGCCCCGGCGTGAAGTGATCCGCCGTCACGCGGTGCCGACGCTGCGCAGCAGCAGCCGGCGCTGCAGCCAGAACATGTCGGCCGAGTAGACGCCCAGCCCCGCCCAGATCAGGGCGAAGGCCTGCAGCCGCGCGGTGTCGAAGGTTTCGTGGTAGATGAGCAGGCCGATGAGGAATTGCACCGACGGCGCGATGTACTGGAGCAGCCCGAGCGTCGTCAGGCGCACCCGCTGCGCGCCGTAGGCGAACATGACGAGCGGCACGGCGGTGACCACCCCGGCGCTCAGCACGAAGAGCTGCGTGCGCAGGTCCACGCGCCCCAGCGCTCCGGTGCCCTCGTGGTGCCACCAGAGCAGCATCGCGGCCGCGACCGGGAAGAGCAGCAGCGTCTCGACCGTCAGGCCGGCGAGGGAGCCGAGGGCGGACTGCTTCTTGAGCAGCCCGTACGAGGTCCACGTGCCGGCGATCGACAGCGCGATCCACGGCACGTGGCCGACGCGCCCGAGCAGCAGCGCCACGCCCGCGGCCGCGAGCCCGATCGCCGCCCATTGCGCGGGCCGGAGTTTCTCGTGCAGGAAAAGCGCGCCCACCGCGACATTGAGCAGGGGGACGAGGAAATAGCCGAGGCTCGTCTCGATCACGTGCCCGGCGTTCACGGCCCAGACGTAGACGGTCCAGTTGGCCGTCAGCAATACGCTCGACAGCAGGTTCACGCCGACGGCCCGCGCGCTGGCGAAGCCCGGGCGGAGCGAGGCGAAATTCCGCTGCCACGCGAGCACGCCCAGCAGGAAGACGAGCGACCACACGAACCGGTGCGCGATCAGCTCGAAAGCCGACACCGCCTGCATCTGCTTCCAATACACGGGCACCGTGCCCCAGATGAAGAACGCCGACGCGGCGGCGAGCGCGCCGGCGCGGGACGAGGCGGAAGGGACAGGAGCGGAGGACAAGCCCGGGACGATGCGGGAGCGCATCGGTCGCGTCAAACGGAAGGCCCGGCACTCCCCGGCAATTCGGGCCGGTACACCCGGGTCACTTTGCCGCCGGGGCCGGCAGCTTGGCGGATTGCCAGGCGAGGAAGCGCCATTGCCCGCCTTCCTTCCGGAACACGGCGAGCACGGAAAGGTCGTTGACCACCGGGTTGCCGCGGTTGGCCGACTGGATCAGCACGTGGGCGCGCATCAGGGCAACGTCGGGCGAGGCGAGCGAGAACTCGCGCTCCAGGTACTCGTACTTGGCGTACACGGTCTTCTTCGTGAGCAGCGATGCGGTGTACGACTGCTTCGTGTCGTGGTGGCCGTTGGAGTGCGTGTAGTGCAGGTCGTCGGAGAAGATGGCGTCGAGGCGGGCGGCATCCGCGGCGAGGATGGCGGCGACGCGCTCGTCGTCGGCCGCGCGCACGGCGGCGACGGCGGCATCATCGGCGGCACGGAGGAGCGGGACGGCGACCAGGGCAACGAGCAGCAGGGCGCGGCGGAGGAGGATGGGGCGGGGCATGGCGGGGTGGGGTTGAAACAGGGGGCGCGGCGGGTCAGGTCCGGTGCACGGCGTGCGGCCGGCCCTGGTCGTCGATGGCCACGTAGACGAACGTGCCCTTCGTCACGAGCACGTGATCGCCGCCGCGGTTGCGCTGCGCCCACGCCTCGACCTCGATGTGCATCGAGGTCCGGCCGACCTTCAGCAAACCGGCGTGGCAGCTCACGATGTCGCCGACAAAGACGGGGTTCAGGAACGACATGCCCTCGATGGCGACGGTGGTGATGCGGCTGCGGGCGGTGTTCCGCGCGAGGATCGCGCCACCGATGTCCATTTGCGACACCAGCCAGCCGCCGAAGATGTCGCCGTTGGAGTTCGTGTTCGCCGGCATCGCGATCGTGCGAATCACAAGTTCGCCGGCCGGCTGGGAGGACGGGTTGGCCTCGGGCATGCCGACGAGCCAAGCCGGATTCGCGGTCGACGCAAGGAAGGGATGGGCAAGACGCTTTCAGCGGTCCGCCCTCAGCGGCCAACAGGCACCAGCCTCGAACCTGGTTTGCGGGCCGGATCGGGGTCGGGTCCGGACGCACGCCGAAAGCCGCACGCAGCCCGCCCTTTTGGCGTTGTTTCGCCTCGCCGCGCCGATATGACACGCGGCATGCCTGACTCCCCGCACCACGCCTTCCGCCGCCTGTTCGATCAGGTCGGCACCGTGGATCAGGTCGGCATTGAGGAGCGGGTCGCGAAGTACACCACCCGCAGCATCAAGAAGGCGGCCAAGGTCCAGGGCCTGAAGATGGCTGTCTCCATGGTCGATCTCACGACGCTCGAGGGCAAGGACACCCCCGGCAAGGTGGCGTCGCTCTGCCAGAAGGCGCTGCGGCCGCACGACGACCCGGACGTGCCCCAGGTCGCCGCCGTGTGCGTGTACCCGTCGATGGTGAAACACGCCCGCCGCGCGCTCGGCCAGGACACGGCGGTCCGGATCGCCTCGGTCGCGACCGCGTTTCCCTCCGGCCAGGCGCCGCTGCGCACCCGGCTGGCGGAGGTGAAGGCCGCGGTGGCCGACGGCGCCGACGAGGTCGACATGGTCATCAACCGCGGTGCGTTCCTCGCGGGCGAGTTCGCCGAGGTACAGGACGAGATCGCGGCGGTGGTGCAGGCCTGCGGACCGGCGACGCTCAAGGTCATCCTCGAGGTCAGCGAGCTCGAGACCTACGACAAGATCCGCGCCGCCTCCTTCCTCGCCATGCGCGTGCTGCGTCCGAACGACTTCATCAAGACGAGCACCGGCAAGACCTCCCTCAATGCGACGCTCGGCAACAACCAGGTGATGCTCGAGGCGATCCGCGACTTCTACCTCGATACCGGCACGCCGATCGCCATGAAGCCCGCCGGCGGCATCCGCACCGCCAAGCAGGCCCTGCAGTTCCTCATCGCGGTGAAGGAGACGCTGGGCGACGAATGGCTCAACCACACCCGGTACCGCTTCGGCGCCTCGTCGCTGCTCAACGACCTCCTCCGCCAGCTCGAGAAGGAGAAGACCGGCGCCTACCAGGCCCCGTACTACTTCAGCGAGGCGGCGGAGTCCTATTGATTCGCACAGGAGAAAACCGAGGCAACTGACCCTATCCGATCAACGCGTCCTCCGTTTTCTCCGTTACCTCCTGTAAATCCATGCCCACGTTGACCGCCCCCAAACGCCCGACGAAGCGCGCCTCGGGCCGCCCGCTGCCCGAGCTCATCTTCGGCGACCTGTGGGAGTACGATCCCGCGCCCGAGACCGCCGACCCGCGCCTGCAGGCGCGCTACGACCTCTTCATCGGCGGCAAGTTTGTCCCGCCGGCCGCGGGCAAGTATTTCGATTCCCTCAACCCGGCCAACGAGACGAAGCTCGCGGAGATTGCGCACGCCGGCGTGGCCGACGTCGACGCCGCCTACGCCGCGGCGAAGAAGGCCTTCGACACCACCTGGGGCCGGCTCGCCGGCCGCGAGCGCGCCAAGTACCTCTATCGCCTCGCCCGCCTGCTGCAGGACCGCGCCCGCGAGTTCGCGGTCGCCGAGACGCTCGACGGCGGCAAGCCCATCAAGGAGTCGCGCGACTTCGACGTGCCGATGGCCGCGGCCCATTTCTTCTACCACGCCGGCTGGGCCGACAAGCTCGACTACGTGGCGCCCGGCCGCCGGGTCGCGCCGCTCGGCGTCGTCGGCCAGGTCATCCCGTGGAATTTCCCGCTGCTCATGCTCGCCTGGAAGCTCGCCCCGGCGCTGGCCATGGGCAACACGGTGGTCCTCAAGCCGGCCGAGACGACCAGCATCACCGCGCTGAAGTTCGCCGAGCTCATCCAGGACGCCGGCCTGCCGCCGGGCACGGTCAACTTCGTGACCGGCTTCGGCGACACGGGCGCGGCGGTCATGGGCCACGCGACGGCGGCGAAGGTGGCCTTCACCGGCTCCACCGAGGTCGGCAAGATCATCATGCGGTCGCTCGCCGGCACCGACAAGAAGATGACCATGGAGCTCGGCGGCAAGGCGGCGAACATCGTGTTCGACGACGCCCCGCTCGACCAGGCCGTCGAGGGCGTGGTCAACGGCATCTTCTTCAACCAGGGCCACGTGTGCTGCGCCGGGTCGCGCCTGCTCGTGCATGAGCCGGTGGCGGACGCCTTCCTCGCCAAGCTCAAGCAGCGCATCCGCGTGCTGCGCGTCGGCGACCCGCTCGACAAGAACACCGACATCGGCGCGATCAACTCGCGCGAGCAGCTGAAGAAGATCGAGTCGCTCGTCGCCGCCGGCGTGAAGGAGGGGGCGGAGCTCTTCCAGCCCGCCTGCAAGCTGCCGCCCAAGGGCTACTATTTCCGCCCGAGCGTCTTCTCCGGCGTGAGCATGAGCCACCGCATCGCGCGCGAGGAGATCTTCGGCCCGGTGCTCAGCGTGCTGACCTTCCGCACGCTCGACGAGGCGGTCGAGAAGGCGAACAACACCGCGTACGGGCTGAGCGCCGGCGTGTGGACCGACAAGGGCTCGCGCATCCTGAAGATGTCGACGGAGCTCAAGGCCGGCGTCGTCTGGGCCAACACCTACAACAAGTTCGACCCGACCTCGCCCTTCGGCGGCTACAAGGAAAGCGGCTTCGGCCGCGAGGGCGGCCGCCAGGGCCTGTTGGATTATTGCCGGCTGGCCTAGGCAACTGCGGCGATGACTCGTTCTCTTTCTCTTGATCGTTCTCTTTCTCCCGGCTCGCTCCACGAGGGAGAAAGTACCGCCGAGAACGATTAGGAGAACGAGAACGAACCCTCTCTACCCCCTTTCATGCCTGAATCCTTCCGCACCACCCCGGTGAAGACCGCCAAGATGCCGCCGGGCATCCCGTTCATCATCGGCAACGAAGCTGCCGAGCGCTTCAGCTTCTACGGCCTGCGCGCCATCCTCGTCGTCTACATGACGCAGTACCTGCGCGACCGCAGCGGGGCGCTGGCGCCGATGAACGAGAACGACGCCAATTCCTGGTACCATCTCTTCGTCGCCTCGAACTACTTCTTCCCGATGCTCGGGGCGATCATCGCCGACGCCTTCTGGGGCAAGTACCGCACGGTGTTCTGGATTTCGCTCGTGTACTGCGCGGGCTGCATCTTCCTCGCCGCCGACGACACGCGCCTCGGCCTCTTCATGGGCCTCGGCCTGATCGCACTCGGCTCGGGCGGCATCAAGCCCTGCGTCGCCTCGAACGTCGGCGACCAGTTCGGGCCGGACAACGCGCACCTCGTCTCGCGCGCCTTCGGCTGGTTCTACTTCTCGGTCAATGCCGGCTCGATGATCTCGATCCCGCTGATCCCCGTGCTCCTCGACAAATGGGGCCCGCGGCTGGCCTTCGGCGTGCCGGCCGCGCTGATGCTCGTCGCCACCGCCATCTTCTGGTCGGGCCGCTACAAGTTCGTGCACGTCCCGCCGAAGGGGAAGGCCTTCATCCGGGAGACCTTCACCCGGGCGACGATGATCTCGTTCGGCAAGCTCTGCGTGCTCTTCATCTTCGTCGCGGTGTTCTGGTCGCTCTGGGACCAGAGCGGCGGCGAGTGGGTGCTCCAGGCCGAGAAGATGGAGCGGCACGTCTCGCTCTTCGGCTGGCACTTTGAGCTCCTCTCCTCGCAGCTCCAGGCGGTCAACGCGGTCATGATCCTCGCGCTGATCCCGACGTTCCAGTACCTGCTGTACCCGGCGATGAACGCGGTCTGGCGCATGACGCCGCTGCGCAAGATCGGCCTCGGCATCTTCACCATCGGCGTCTCGTTCCTGATCAGCGCGTGGATCGAGGCGCAGCTCGGCGCCGGCGTGAAGGTCAATGTCATGTGGCAGATGCCGGCGTACCTGCTGCTCTCGGCGGGCGAGGTGATGACCTCGATCACGTCGCTGGAATACGCCTACACGCGGGCGCCCGGCCACCTGAAGGCGATCGTGCAGGCGCTGTATCTGTGGTCGATCAGCGCCGGCAACCTGTTCACCGCGCTCGTGCACATGTTCATCCAGAATCCCGACGGCACCAACAAGCTGCCGGGCGCCACCTTCTACCTGTTCTTCGCCGGCCTCGCCATCGGTTCGGCCTTCGTCTTCGCCCTCATCGCGATGCTGATGCGCGACGACCCGCCCGTGCCCGAGCCCGCCGCTGCCTGACCTTCCCTCCGTCATGAACCGTCTGCCTGTCACCAAAACGCCCAAGGTCTACGTCGGCGGGGCCTTCATCCGCTCCGAGAGCGCCCGCACGTTCCCGCTGAAGGATGCCGCCGGCAACTTCTTCGCCAACATCCCGCAGTGCACGCGCAAGGACCTGCGCAACGCCATCGAGGCCGCCGCCAAGGCCGGCCCGGGCTGGGCGAAGCGCACGCCGTACAACCGCGGCCAGATCATCTACCGCCTCGGCGAGATGCTCGAGGCCCGCAAGGCCGACATGGCCGACGCGCTCGCCGTGGGCGGCGCGACGAAGGCGTCCGCGGCGAAGGAGATCGCCGCCACCATTGATCGTCTCATCTATTACGCCGGCTGGGCCGACAAGTACGAGCAGGTGCTGGGCAACGTGAACCCCGTCGCCTCGCCGCACTTCAACTTCACCGTCACCGAGCCGATGGGCATC
>CAYMSE010000084.1:0-3139 GCA_964392935.1 uncultured Oleiharenicola sp. | reverse complement strand
CGTCGCTCAACAGCCTCATCCAGCTCACTGCGGTCGAGACAGCCGAGCCCGAGCTGCCGATCGGCCCGGTCGCCCCCGCGGGCGCGATCGAACCGGCGCCGTCCGCCTGACGCGCCACCCTTCGCGCCGCGGCGCCCTCGGGGAACTAACCTTGTCACCATGGCCGTGGCCGGGCAAACCGGACGTCGCGTGAAGGAAGTCGTGCCGCAATTCTACCGCCGTTTGTTGCGCCTGTTGCGCCTGCGGCTGTGGGTCGTCGAGAAGCTCCGGCCGTCGCCGTGGCAGCAGACCCTCGCGCTGGCGGCGGTCGCGGGCGTCGTCGGCGCGCTGGTGGCGATCGCCTTCCGCGGCGGCGTGAACCTCGTGCACTACCTCCTGACCGGCCGGCATGAGGGCATCGTCAGCAGTTTCGTGGACCTCGACTGGAACCAGCGGCTGCTGATCCCGGCGGTCGGCGGGCTCATGGCCGGCCTCGTGCTGCTGTTCGGCCGCCGGCTGCATCGCGGCGAGAGTTCCACCGACTACATGGAGGCCATCCTGATCGGCAGCGGGCGGATCCCGGTGCGCTCGAGCCTCGTGAAGAGCACGGCGGCGATGTTCTCGATCGCCTCGGGCGGATCGATCGGCCGCGAGGGCCCGATGGTGCAGCTGGCCGCGGTGGCGGCCTCGTGGTTCGGCCGCTGGCGCCGCCTCTCCGCGCCGCAATTGCGCCTGCTGGTCGCGTGCGGGGCGGCCTCGGGCATCGCCTCCGCGTACAACGCGCCGATCGCCGGTTCGTTCTTCGTGGCCGAGATCATCCTCGGCACGATCGCGATGGAGAGCCTCGGGCCCCTCGCCATCTCCGCCGTCGCGGCGGCCCTCACGATCCGGACGGTGTCGGATGCGCACACCCTCTATGCCGTGCCGTCGTTCACGCTGCATTCCCTGTGGGAAATCGGCCCGTTCATCCTGCTCGGCGTGTTGTCGGGCCTCGTGGCGCCCTGGTTCCTGCGCTCGCTGCGCCGCGCGGAGGGGTTGTTCGCGCGCACGACGCTGCCGGTCCCGGCGCGCCTGGCGCTCGGCGGCCTGGTGGTCGGCCTGCTGGCCATCTGGGTGCCCGAGGTGTGCGGCAACGGCTATAGCGTCGTCGTGACGATCCTGAACGGCAGCCTGGCGTGGAAGGCGCTGGTCGTGGTGCTGCTCTGCAAGTGGATCGCGACCGCCGCGTCATTCGGCTCCGGCGCGCCCGGTGGCGTGTTCACCCCGACGCTCTTCATGGGCGCCGCCTCCGGCTACCTCTTCGGTTACGGCGTGCATGAGCTCTGGCCCGTGGGCGCGGCCGATCCGCGGGCCTTTGCGCTCGTGGGCATGGGGGCGCTGCTGGCGGCTGCCAGTCACGCACCGGTGATGGCGATCATCATGCTGTTCGAGATGACGCTCAGCTACGATATCATCATGCCGCTCATGCTGTGCAGCGTCGTGGCGTACTACACCGCCCGCGGCATCGAGGACCAGTCCCTCTACAGCGCGGCGCTGGACAAGACGGCGGCGGCGGAGCCGGCCGCCGCGCACGTGCCGGTCCGCGTGGCGGAACTCGTGCGCGGGCCGGGGACGGCCCTGCCGATCACCGCGCGGTTCGAGGAGATCGCCAGCCGGTTCCTGCAGAGCCGCCACGAGGAGATCTTCGTCACCGGGGAGGGCGGTTATGCCGGCATGATCTCGCTGCACGACATCAAGCCCTACCTGAGCGACCCGGTGGTGGCGCACGTCATCGCCAACGACGTGTTGCGCGACGACGTGCCGACCGTGGCGCCCACGGCGACGCTGGTGGAGGCGCTGAAGGCCTTTTCCCAGTACGACGCCCAGACGCTGCCGGTGGTCGATCCGGCGGACCACGGCTATCTCGGCTTCCTCGAGAAGAACGACCTCCTGCTGGCGATGCTGGAGGGCAAGGGTGCCGCGACGAAGCGCGGCTCGACGAACCCGCCCTGGCGCACGACCTGACGCCGACGCTGCCCATGGCGCCGCGCGCGTGATGCCCGCCGGTGACGGCGGTCAGTCCCGCGGCGCAAGACCGGTCCGCCATGTCACGTAATACGTGACATGGGGCCGGCAGCGGGCGCGGCCCGGGAGGCGGGAGAAGCCGGTGACGTCACGTATTGCGTGACATCGGGATCGCGGGGGGCGCGCGGAAGCGGCGGTGGGGGAGGCGCGGGCCGGCGGTCGGTTTGTCCGGGCAATTTGCCGCGTCGTCACACGGGCGTCACGAAACCGTAACAGCATGTCCCTAGGATGCGGCGTGTCCCGGCACCACCGCCGGGCGAATCAACGAAGCAAACCAACCACCAAACATGTTTAAGTTCAAAGCGAAGTTGTGTGCGGCCGCGGTGTTCGCGGCTGCCGCCGGTCTGGCGATGGCCCAGGACAGCAAGGCGCTCATCGACGTCCTCATCCAGAAGGGCATCCTCAACCAGGAGGAAGCCGCCAAGATCCAGAAGGAGCTGGGCAAGTCCGCCGCGAGCACGGCGGTGGCGACCTCCAAGGGGAAGTTCCTCGAGAAGCTCACGCTGAGCGGGCGCTTCCAGTTCCAATACGCCGGCCTGAGCACCGACATCGACGGCACGAGCGCCGACCCGGTGGCGACCAACCACTTCTTCATGCGGCGCATGTACCTGGGCGCCAAGGCGGAACTCGGCGAGGGCTGGTCGGGCAACCTGAACTACGATTTCGCCGGATCGACCTTCGACGCCGCCTTCATCCAGTGGAAACGCAGCGACCGGTTCGTGCTCGATATCGGCTTCCGCAAGGTGCCGTTCGGTCTCGAGGAGTGGTACACTTCCAGCAGCAACCTGCGCGCGATCGAGCGTTCGCCGGGCACGCGCTTCTTCGTGGAAGGCAACAATGGCCGCCGTCTCGGCGCCGGCAGCTATCGCACGGGCGTGTTTCTCGGCGGCAAGGATGCGAGCGGCCTGTTCTACAATGTCGCGATCACCAATCCGGAGCGCGACGAATCCGCCGCCGGCGTCACGAGCGCGGGTTCCGCCGCCAACAACAACGTCGCCTACTGGGGCAACGTCGGCTACGCGGGCAAGCTCGACAAGGGCACGTTCGTGCTGAGCGGCTCGGTGGGCTTCCTGCCCGACCAGGGCGGCAAGACCCT
>CAYMSE010000083.1:0-3503 GCA_964392935.1 uncultured Oleiharenicola sp. | reverse complement strand
GCTCTCGTAGGGCCGCAGCACGTCCACCGCCGCGCCGTCGCGCACGGTCTTGAGGAAGCCCTCGAAGACCCCGAGCGAATCCGCATGGGCCAGCCAGGGGAAGGCCCCCTCCCCCTTCAGCGGCTCGTAGCTGACGCCCGGATGTTCGACCCGGGTCCCGAGCCAGGCGAACGGCCGGAAGGCCTCGGTCTGCTCGCGGCGGCCGCCTTCGGCCGTCGCGTAGCTAAGGTGCGCGGCGCCGTGATCGTCGATCCAGAGCCCGCATAAGACGTCGCTCACGCCTGGGTCCGCACAATGTAGACCATGAACAGCGCGACCAGGATCAGCCCGAGCGCGATGGCGGCGAGTTTGCCGCGCAGGTGCGGACGCCGGTACACGATCCCGGCCAGCGCCGTGAGGCCGAGCCAGCAGAAGAGTTTCACGATGACCCAAGCCGCGGTGTACTCCGTCGGGTGCAGCTTCGCCATCAGCCCGAAGCCGCCGACCAGCGCCAGCAGCGCGGCGATGCCCGTGATGACCAGCGTCTGCTTCTTGTTCGCCGGATCCGGGTTGCCGAACGCCATGAAGGTGTGCGCGGTCAGCACGAAGAGCGAAAACAGATGCAGAAGGTAATAATAGAGAGGATTCATCGGGGGAAAGAGAGTGACACCCCACCTGTGCCGTGCACCCAAAGGCTCATGTCCTTTTTATGGTAAAGGTGGGCGCCGCCCGCCGTATTTCTGCCTTCCGGTTTACGGCCTGGCATCCGGACGGCTGTTGGCAGCTCCCAAATTATTTCAAAGGCAAAGAGCGTGTTAAAAGGCACCTCGAACACTGCAGGGTGTCGGCGGAGACGGTAGCCCCGCCCCCGGCGCCGTCAAACGGGAATAGCGGGTATTTGTGCGCCTCGGATGACGGCGACGTGAAGGGCGGCCCTCACGCTCTTCCGCATCCGGTGACCCCCGCTCCGATTGGCGATGCCGGGCCGGGCCTTGTTCTCAGTCGGGTTGACATTCACGATACCCAACCCGGCGGAGCCACTCCCGTTATCGCGCCCGCGATTCCGGACAAATTTCTCCCTGTCGCTTCCTGTCATTCTGAGCCGTGCGAAGAATGACAGGCATCGCGTTATTAGTTGGGAGTCCGGGCAAGGCGGACCCGACCAAATGACACCAATCGCCCAACCATTGACCGCGCGGCGCCCCGCCGCGCTCACTCCGTCCCCGCCGGGCTCAGGTGCTCGAGGATGATCTTCTGGATCTGGTCGAGGAACGTGTAGGCCGCGAACGGCAGCCGGATCTCGATCGGGATCAGCGCGAGCGGCGCATCCTCGTCCTCCAGGATGTCCGCCGGCACGTTCTCCAGCCATCGCGCGAGGATGCGCAGGCGCAGGGCGGCGCAGGCCCGCAGGAGCGAGTCGCAATTTTCCGAATCGATCGCGATCGCGCCGTCGCTGAAGAACTCCGAGTCGAACAGCCCCAGCAGCTCCCGCACGTCGCTGTTCTGCGCCGCCATCAGCTCCTGCATCCAGGTCTCGCGAAAGTCCGCGTCGTCCTCCGGAAACGCCGGCGGGATCGCCAGGGCCGTCCGCAGGTCGTCGGCCGCGAGCTTGATCACGTCGAGCAGCGGCGCGACTGCGCTGATGTTCAGCTTGATCTCGACTTGTTTCATCCGCGCGGCCGGTCCCGTCGGTTTACGCCGACTCGCCGGCCTCGATGACCGCGCTGAGGTGCCACTGCTGCAGGCCGAACATGTGCGCCTCGGCCTGTTCGCGCGTGCCCGTCCACACGATCGCGCGCCCGCGCTCGTGCACCGCCAGCATGTGCTGCCGCGCCTGCTCCTCGGCGAAGCCGAACACGCGGCGGAGCACCATGACGACGTACGACATCCGGTTCACCGGATCGTTGAGCAGCACCACGTGCCAGGATTCGGTCCGCTGCGGCGCGCCGGCCGGGTGCGGATCCTTCCGTGGTTTGGGCTGACCGAACGTCATGCGTGAGAGGGCTGGCCCGGATCGGGCGGAGTGGCTCGTTCCGCGCCCGACCACGATTCCACGGACAAAATCCGGCCGTTGCCTTCCGTGGTCACCTCGCCGGGCTCAGAACGATGGAAACCAGTAACCAATCCGGCGCGCTTGTCAGCTATTGTTTCGCGGCTCCGGCGGCCGCGGCGGCCTCGCGCACGGCCTGGGCAACGACGGACTCGGCGTCGGCGATCGGGACCTTGCGGACCTCCTTCGACGGGCGCCACTTCAGCTCGAAGATGCCTTCCTTGAGCCCCTTGCCGCCGACGGTCAGGCGGAGCGGCAGGCCGATGAGGTCGGCGTCCTTGAACTTCACGCCCGGACGCTCCGCGCGGTCGTCGACGAGGACGTCCGCGCCCGCCGATTCCGCGGCCTGCGCCAGCCTGCGGCACAGGTCGCTGGCCGCGGCGTCCGCCGGGTCGAGGTTGACCACGAGCACCTGCCAGGGGGCGACGTTCCAGGGCCAGACGATGCCGTCGGCGTCGTTGCTCTGCTCGATCACGGCCTGCAGCGTGCGGCTGATGCCGATGCCGTAGCAGCCCATGACCATGAGGTGCGACTGCTTCTGGTCGTCGGTGTAGGAGGCGCCGAACTTCTCGGAATACTTCGTGCCGAGCTTGAAGACGTGGCCGACCTCGATGGCGCGGTCGATCTTCAGCGGCGCGCCGCACTTCGGGCAGGGCTCGCCGGCCCGCACGGTGCGGAAGTCGCCGAATTTCGTGACCTCGAGGTCCCGCGCGACATTCACGTTGCGCAGGTGGAAGCCGTCCTTGTTCGCGCCGGTCGTGCCGTTGCCGACGAGGCGGATGGCGTGGTCGGCAAAGATGCCGGCCAGGGCGCCGGGGTTCTTGATCGTGCCGCGCACGGTGCCGAGGCTGCCGGGCTTCGCGCCCATGACGGGCTCGATTTCCTCGGGCGTGGCCGGACGCCACAGCTGGAAGCCGAGCGCGCCGAGCTTCGCCTCCTCGAGGTCGTCGCAGCCGCGCAGGACGACGAGGAAGGGCTTGCCGTCGCCCATGTAGACGAGGGTCTTGAACTGCTGGTCGGCCGGGACGCCGTAGGGCGCGGCCGCCAGCGCCGCGATCGTCACGATGCCGGGCGTGGGGAATTCCTCGAGCGCGCCGGCGGGCGCCGCGTCGGCGAGGTCCGCCGGCACGATGCCGCTGGTCGCCTTCTCGCGGTTCGCGCTGTAGCCGCTCGCCTCGCAATAGACGATGTCATCGTCGCCGACCGGCGCGGGCACCATGAACTCGTGCGAGAAGTTGCCGCCCATGACGCCGGTGTCGGCCTCGACCGCGATGGTCTTGAGGCCGCAGCGCGAAAAGAAGGCCGTGTAGGCCGCCTTCATCTTGTTGTAGCTGACGATCGCCGCCTCGTCGTTCACGTCGAAGCTGTAGGCGTCCTTCATCACGAACTCGCGGGCGCGCATCAGGCCGTAGCGCGGGCGGATCTCGTTCCGGAACTTCGTGCCGATCTGGTAGAAATTCTTGGGCAGGTCGCG
>CAYMSE010000082.1:0-3223 GCA_964392935.1 uncultured Oleiharenicola sp. | reverse complement strand
ACGCCCCTCCCACCGCAAGCCGGTGAGACTTCATCCATCTACGGAGCGGTGGCCTGCAGAGATTTGAAGATTCCCGATTTCACGATTCCTGATTTCAAGATTTCCCCGCTTCCGTCGGGGCAAGCGCGTTGGGACAACGCGCTCCACCCCGCGCGCCTCAGCGATCGTAGCTCTTGTCGCGGTTCTGCCAGGGCGCGACGACGTCGAGCGCGGGCACGAGCGCGCGGCGCAGCTCAATGAAATTGATCGAGCCGCTCTCGCGGTACAGCACCTTGCCCTTCTCATCGATGAGCAGCGTGTACGGCAGCTCGCCGTTCCAGTCCTTGTCGAACGCCTCGATCAGCGCGTACTTGTCCGCGTCGCCGAAGAGGTAGTTCTTCGTGCTGGCGTGGTGGTCCTGCAGGAACTTCAGCACCTTGGCCTGCTCGTCGGGAAATTGCGCGGCAACCGTCACCAGCTCGAAGCTGCGCTGGCGGAAGCGGAGGTTCTGCTCGATGACCTCGTCGAACTCCGACACGCACGGGCCGCACCAGGTGGCCCAGAAGTTCACGAGGCGCACCTTGCCGGAATCGGCGTTGGCGCGCAGCGCCTTCAGGCCCGCGGCGTCGATCTTCTCGAGCGCGACGGGCTCCTTCGCCACCTTGGCCATCCAGCGCTCGTTGTCGGGGATCTTGTCCTTCCACTTGATCGAGCAGCCGAACACGCGGGTCGTCTTGACCTCGGGGTCGCGGCCGGCCAGCAGCGCGTCGAGCGCGTCGCGCGTGTCGTGCGCCTTCACGAGGTCCTCGCGCTCGGAGTTGTCGATGCGGCCCTGGAAGCGGAGCTTCCGGTCCTGGTCGAAGATGAACACGTGCGGCGTCGCCACGGCGCCGAACTTCGTCACGACCTCCTGCTCGTCGCCATCGTCGAGGTACGGGAAGTTGAACTTCTGGTGGGCGTGGCGGATCTTCATCTCCTCGAAGGTGTCGCCGAGGTCGCCGTAGCCCATCTCGTCGAAGCGCACGGCCGCCGCGCTGTTCGGGTTGATCGCCACGACGGCCACGCCCTTCGGGGCGTAGTCGGCGGTGATCCGCTTGATGCGCTCCTGGTAGGCCTGCGCCGTCGGGCAGTGGTTGCAGGTGAACACGACCAGCAGGATCTTCGCCGCGGCGAAGTCCGCCGGCGTGTAGATCTTGTCGTCGACGCCCTTCAGCTTGAAGTCGGGCAGCGGCGAGCCGATGGCCAGCACCGGCGGGTGCGTGTCGGCGGCGGCGGTGAGCGCGGCGGCGAGGAGGAGGCAGGAGGCGAGCAGGGAACGCATAATCAGGGTTGGGTTGAAAGCGGGGCGGACAAAACGGCGCGGGCGACGGCGGCGCGCGTGGCGCGGGCGGTGCGCGCCGTCGCGCCCTCGACCCCGAGGGCGTTGACGTCGTCGTCGAAGGGCTCGGCCGTCACGGGGCCATCGAACCGGTGCGCGGCGAGCGCCGACATGAAGCCGTCGAGGTCGACCACGCCGGACTCGCCCGGGAGGCGCCGCTCGAGGTCCATCTGCTGCGCCAGCGTGCGCCCGGCGCGGCCGTCGCACACGTGCGCCTGCACGATGCTCGCGGCCGGCAGCGCCGCGAGCTCGGCGCGCGTGCCGCCGGCGCAGTGCCAGTGGTAGCTGTCGAGCACGACGCCGCAATTGGGCGCGATCGCCTGCGCGAGGCGCCACGCCTCGGCGGGCTTCCGCAGGAACGGATGCCGGTACTGCCGCTGCGCCGTCTCCGGCCCGACGGCCTCGAGGCCGAGCCGGATGCCGTGCGCGCCCAGCACGCGGGCCACGGGCTGGAACCGGCGCACGTAGTGGCGAAAATTCTCCTCGTAGGCGAAATCGTTGCTCCCGGGAAAGGTCCAGATCGCCGCGCGCAGCGCGCCAACCGCCGCCGCCGAGGCGGCCAGCGCCGGCAGCCGCGCCAGCCAGTCCTGCCCCTCCGCCTCCGTGACGTGCCACGGCATGAACGGCAGCGTCCACGCCCCCATCTGCAGGCCGTGGCCGACAAACCAGCCGCGCACCGCGGCCGCCCCGTGGCGCGTCACCTCGTCGTGAAGCTGAACCAGCGACGGATCGAAGCCGCCGAAGCCGTGCCGCTCGGCCAGCGCAAGGCCTTCGCGCAACGCGAGGGCGGACAGGCCGATCTGGCCGGGGTTGAACGAGGCGAACATGGGGTCAGGGTTGGGCGGGCACGCGGCGGACGTACGCGAGCTTCGTGGAGTCAGGCGACCACGCGGGCGCAGGACAATCGCCACCTTGGTCGAACAGGCGAACCAGCTCGCGCGCCGCGCCGCCCCCAACGGGCGTCAGCACGAGAACGTCGCTTCGTTCGGGTCCGGCGCTGGCGGTGAAACGCGCGATCGACTTCCCGTCCGGCGACGCGCGCTCGCCCGGGCCCGCGCTCGCCACGTCCTCCGCCGGCTCGGGCCTTGCTCCCGCCTGCGGCGCGATGCGCCAGCCCCGGCCGTCCTCGCGGAAATGCAGCGTCCCGTCCGTCGCCCACGCCACCGCCTCGATGCGGCCGCCGGTGTGGTACACGCACACGCGGTCGCCCGAGGCCACCTTCGCGTACTCGAGCGTGGAGCGCACGGCCTGCACCGCGCGCGACGGCGCCCCGAGGACGACGTGCGAGAACCGCACGGTCTCGAACGCCTCGTCATCGTGCGCGCAGACCCCGAGGCCGACGTAGAATGGAGCCTTGAACACCACGCGCGCGGAGCAACCCGCAGGCTGCAGGACGCCGTCGTCGCCGGCAAGCGACAGGTGGACGTAGTCGCCGGCCTTCTCCAGGCGGACGCGCCGCGGCGCCTGGGCCAGGCTCTGCACCTCGTGCGTGATGTCTCCCTTGGTTTCGCGAAACTGCAGCGACGTGAGCCCGTCGCCGTGCACCGCCACATCGACATAGGCGGAGTCCGCGTCGAGCGACTGGCGGATCATGAGCACGCCCTTGCGGTGGTTGTTGCCCCCCGGCGTGACGAACGCGAGATCGGCCGCGAGCGCGACATCGGCGTCGACGCGCTGCCAGACGTAGTGAAACGAGTCCGCCTTGAACCACATGTTCCCGCCGCCGCCGCCGACCAGGTAGTCGCCGGTGGCGCGGTCGTGGGTCGTGTGCCCGGCGCGTCGCGGCGCCCCGATGTCGGTTTCCCCGTGGAAGAGCCCAAGCGAACCGTCGGCAGCGCGGGCCGGCGCCCACGCGCCGGCGGCGGC
>CAYMSE010000081.1:0-9265 GCA_964392935.1 uncultured Oleiharenicola sp. | reverse complement strand
ATTCGAATCTTCCTGTTGATGCCCGATCACGTCCATGCGCTGATTTCGCTGCCCGAAGGCGAATCATTGGCGGTGCTCGTGCGGTTGTGGAAGTCGTATCAGACGAAACGATGGGGCATTTGTTGGCAGGAACGTTTCTTTGACCACCGCCTGCGGTCGTCTGAATCGGAAGCAGAGAAGCTCGACTATATCCGGATGAATCCGGTGAGAGCCGGATTGGTGGCCAAGTCAGAGGATTGGCCGTACGTGTGGCCGCGGAGGGACGCGTGACGGCTCGTTCGGAGAACTCGCCCTACCCGTAGGCGAGTCTCCCTGCTTCACTGTGCCTGCCGGGCGACCTTGAACTCGCTCGGTTTCTGACCCGGGGGCAGGGCGAGCAGATCGTAGTCGTGGAAGCCGGTGATCTTCACCGTGACGAATGCGCCGACGGGCAGCTCGCGCGGCACGTAGACGCGTCCGTCGATGTCGGGCGCATCCGCCTCGCCGCGAGCCACGCCGGGCTCCTCGACGAGAACCTTGAGCGAGCGACCGACGTGCGCCTTGGAGACCTCGGCGGCGATGCGCTGCTGGAGCGCCATGAGCTGGTGCCAGCGGGCCTCCTTCACCTTGGCGGGAATCTGCTCGGGCATCTTCGCGCCGCGCGTGCCCTCCTCCTGCGAGTAGCGGAACACCCCGAGGCGCTCGAACTTCGTCTCCTCGATGAAGCGACACAGCTCGGCGACGTCGGCGTCCGTCTCGCCGGGGAAGCCCACGATGAACGTCGTGCGGACGGCGATGCCCGGGATGCCGGCGCGGATGCGGCGGATGAGGTCGCGGATGTAGTCGCCGCTCGTCTCGCGCTGCATGCGGTCGAGCATGCGGTCGCTGATGTGCTGGAGCGGAATGTCGATGTAGCGGGCGACCTTCGGGCACTCGGCGATGGTGCGGATGAGCTCGTCGCTCCAGTGGGCCGGATGCGTGTAGAGGAGGCGGATCCAGAAGTCGCCTTCGATGGCGTTCAGCTGGCGGAGCAGGGTGGTGAGCGCGGTGCCGCGTGAGGAGTCGACGGGCGAGCGCGGGTTCGGCCGCTGCTCCCACGTGTCCATGCCGAAGAACGTCGTGTCCTGGGAAATGAGGTTCAGCTCCTTCACGCCCTCCTTCACCAGGCGGCGGGCCTCCTCGACGACGCTTTCGACCGTGCGGCTGCGGTGGCGTCCGCGGATCTGCGGGATGATGCAGAACGTGCACGGGTGGTTGCAGCCCTCGGCGATCTTGATGTACGCGAAGTGGGCGGGCGTGAGCCGGAAGCGCGGCGTGTCGTAGTCGGGGATGTAGGTCGACTTGCCCTCGATGAAGTTGGCGGGCGCGGGCTTTGGTTCGTTCCGGCCGCGCTCCTTGGCGTAGATCTCCTCGATGATCGGCGCGACCTTGGTCACCTGGTCGAGGCCGATGAAGGCGTCGACCTCGTCATGCAGCTCCGTCGTGAGGTCCTTGGAGAACCGCTGCGCCATGCAGCCGGCGACGATGAGCTTCTGTTCCTTGCGGCGCTTCTTCATCCCCTTGTTTTGGTGCACCTCGAGGATGTGGCCGATGGATTCCTCCTTGGACGAGTCGATGAACGAGCAGGTGTTCACGATCACGACGTCGGCCTTCTCCGCCTCCGGGATCACGGTCATGCCGGCCTGGTGGAGGTGTCCGACCATGATCTCGCTGTCGACGAGGTTCTTGGCGCAACCGAGGGAGATGAGGCTGACTTTGATCACGGGAGTGGTGGCGAGCTGGGCGCGGAGGACGGGGAAGGAGGGAATCTTGAAATCAGGAATCGAGAATCGGGAATCTTGAAAATGGGTTCGCCCGGATGGTTGTTCTGGGCCGGGTGAGGAATCCTGGGATGGCGGGCGCGTGGCGGGCGGTGTACGTGGATCCTTCGCTGCGCTCAGGATGACGGAAGGGGGTGAGCGCTGACGGTTGAGGGAACCGAGTCGACCTGGGAGGCTCCACCGCGGGGGGCGGGAAAAGCAAAGCGGCGGTCACAGACCGCCGCTACAGTACCGCACCGGGCGATGCGACGCTTACTTCTTGGCGCGAGCGGCCTTGAGGCGGGCGTTGCGGCGCTTGTGGTAGGCGACGCGGCGTTTCTTTTTGATGTGCTTGTTGGTTTGTTGACCCATGGGTGGAAGGATTGGAGGCGTCTAGAGACTGAATCGCCGCCCGGGAGTCAAGCGCCGCCATGGGGGTGGGTGGGGCCTTCAACGTCCAACGTCCAACGTCCAACGTCCAACTTTCAACTTTCAACTCCCAACTCCCAACCCGGGGCGGGCCTTCGCTCAATAGCGGGCCAGCGTCGGGTCGACCTGTTCGGCCCAGGCGTCGATGCCGCCGGCCACGTTGCTGACCTGGGTGAAGCCGTTGGCGCGGAGGAACTGCGTGACCCGCAGGCTGCGGCCGCCGTGGTGGCAGTGGACGAGGATCAACCGGTCGCGCGGCAGATCCGCCACCTGTTCCGGAATCTGGCGCATCGGGATGTGGCGGCTGCCGGCGATGGCGCAGGTGGCGACCTCGGACGGCTCGCGCACGTCAACCAGCAGGGCGCCTTTCCGGTGCAGGCGGGCGGCGGCAATCACGTCGACTTCGAGGGGAGTTTCCATCGCAGCACGCTTGCGGTCGGGGTCCCAAAGGCAATGCCGATGGCGGCCCGCGGCCAGTTCGCCGTTGACGCATCCTTGCGGACCAAAATGGTGGCCGCATGTCCGATCGATATGTTGTGATCATGGCCGGCGGCCGGGGCGAGCGCTTCTGGCCGCAGAGCCGCCTCGCGGTGCCCAAGCACCTCCTGCCCATCGTCGGGGACACGACGATGCTCGCGCAAACCGTCGAGCGCGTCGCCGGCGTGGTGCCGCGCGAGAACATCCTGGTCCTCACCACCCAGGCCCAGCTGGAGGGCTGCCGGCGGGCGTGCACGCAATTGCCCCCCGCCAACATCGTGGCCGAGCCGATGGGTCGCGACACGGCGGCGGCGACCGGGCTGGCCCTGTTGCTGGTCAAGCAGCGCAACCCGCGCGCAGCGTTCGCCATGCTGCCGGCCGACCATGTGATTCACGACCGGGCGGAGTACGGCAAGCTGCTTACGGTGGCGTTCGAGGCGGCGGAGAGCGCCGACGTGCTGGTGACGCTCGGCATCAAGCCCACCGAGCCGGCCACGGGCTTCGGCTACATCGAGTCGGGCGCGACGTGGAAGGAGGTCGGAGGCCGCGCGGTGCTGTCCGCCAAGCGCTTCGTGGAGAAGCCCGACGAAAAGACGGCGCGCGAGTACCTGGCCACGCAGCGGTATTTCTGGAACGCCGGCATGTTCATTTGGCGCGTGCCGGTCGTGGAGGCGGCCTTCCGCGCGCACGCCCCGCAGCTGCATGCCGGGCTCGCGCAGCTGGAGCAGGCCGGCCAGGCGGGCTGGGACGCGGCGCTCGCCCGGCTCTATCCCACGCTGCCGAAGATCTCGGTGGATTACGCGCTGATGGAGAAATCCGCCAACGTCGTCGTGGTGCCGGCGACCTTCGATTGGGACGACGTCGGCGCCTGGCCGGCGGTCGCGAAGCATTTCCCGCGCGACGCCCGGGGCAACGTGCTGCGCGGGCTGGCGATGGTCGAGGGCGGCGCGAACAACATCATCGTCTCCGATGACGGGCACCTGACCGCGGTCATCGGCGCGGACGACCTCGTCGTGGTGCACACGGCGGATGCGACACTGGTGTGCCCGAAGAGCCGGGCCCAGGAGATCAAGGCACTGCTGAAACGACTGGGCGAGGACGCGGCCAAGCAGAAGTTCCTGTGAGATGCGCTGCCTCGGCATCGACTACGGCACGAAGCGCGTCGGGCTGGCCCACGGCGACGAGGTCGGCGTCGCCACGCCGCTGCCGGCGCTGACCGACGCCGACGCCGAGGTTCGCTGGCGAAAGCTCGGGGAGCTGATCCGCGCGCGGCGGATCACGGACCTGGTGCTCGGTTACCCGTACAACATGGACGGGACCGCGGGATTCAAGGCGAAGGAGGTCGACGCGTACGCGGCGAAGCTGCGCGCAGAATTCGGACTCCCGGTGCACCTCGTCGACGAAACGCTGACGAGTGCGGAGGCGGAGTCCTCGATCGCGAAGAAGGATCGGCGCGGCGTGCGCGACTCCGGCCTGGTCGACTCCCGCGCCGCCTGCCTCATCCTGCAGGACTACCTGGATCAGCGGCTACCGCCGTCACCGCCAACGGCTCCAGAATGAACTTCCAACACTCAACGTCGAACGCTCAACGTCCAAGCGCGACGAAACGCCTTGATGTGTGTTGGAGGTTGAACGTTGAGCGTTGAACGTTTCGTTGGAGCTTCTGCCGTGAAACCCGTGCCGAAACCCAAGTCTTCCCGCTGGAAGTGCGTCGTCGCTTATGATGGGACGACCTTTCATGGCTGGCAGAGCCAGCAGGGGGGGAACACGATCCAGGATCTGATCGAGCGGCAGTTACGGAAAATTTTCAACCGCGCGATTCGCATCGAGGGCAGCGGGCGTACGGATTCCGGGGTGCACGCGCTCGCCCAGGTCTTCCACTTCGACGCCGCCTGGCCGCATGGGCCGGCCAAACTCCAACGCGCGCTTCAGTCCGGACTGCCGCGTTCGATCCAGATCCGGTCGGTCCGCGCGGTGCCGCGCACATTCCACGCCCGCTTCGCGGCCAAGGGGAAGGTCTACCGCTACCACCTCGACCTCGGGCAGGCGGATCCATTTTCCGTCGCCTACGCGTGGTCGCTCAACCGGCGTCTCGACTGGCGGGCGGTGCGCGCGGCGGCGCGCGTGCTGCGCGGGAAGCACGACTTCTGGGCCTTTTCCGGGGAAAACGACCGCACCTACGAGACGACCGTGCGCCACCTCCGGCGGCTGGCGATCCGGCGGCAGGGGCGCAAGGTGACGTTCACCTTCGAGGCGGACGGCTTCCTCTACAAGATGGTGCGCAGCCTCACCGGCGCGCTGGTCAGCGTCGGCCTCGGCAAGCTCGCGCCCGCCGACGTGGCCGCGCTCCTCCGGACCCGCCGGCGCGTCGCCGAGGTGGTGACGGCGCCGCCGCAGGGGCTGTTCCTCGTCCGCGTGATCTACTGACGCACCCCGATGAACCCGACGCGGCGACGGGCCGCGGGCCGCAGCGGACGGAGGCGTGCGCGATGACCTCGCGATGGCGTGGACTCTGGCGCGACCGGTTCGACGTGCTGTTTCCGCGCGGCTGCGTGCATTGCGGCGGCGTGGTGGAGGGCGGCGCCTACCGGCACCTGTGCGCGCGCTGCGAACCGCTGCTGCACATCGTGGCGCCGCCGCATTGCGCAATCTGCGGGCACCCGTATTTCGGCGAGGCCGCCGAGAACCGCGTGTGCGAGCACTGCGACACGCTCGAGCCGGAGTTCGGCGAGGGCAAGACGGCGGTCCTGCTCCAGGGGGCGGGCCGCTCGGTGATCCACGCCCTCAAGTACCATCGCGGGGCCCACGTGGTGGAGGACATCGTGGCAATGATGCGGCGGGCGCCGGGCTTCGCCGACCACGTGCGCGGCGCCGTGCTCGTCCCCGTGCCGCTGCATCCGCGCAAGCTGGCCCGGCGGAAGTACAACCAAAGCCGGTTGCTGGCCGATTGCTGCGTGGCCGCAGCGGACGGGCAGGCGCGGGTGGAGGAGTGGTTGCGCCGCGTGGTGCACACGGAGTCGCAGACGCACTACGACCGCGCGGCGCGCCGGGAGAACCTGAAAAATGCCTTTGCCTTGGCCCCGGGCGCGACCCTAAATCCGCGCCATCGTTACGTTCTCGTCGATGATGTTTTTACAACGGGCTCCACTCTCAATTCCTGCGCTGCCGTGCTTCGCCGCGGCGGAGCGCTGAGCCTCGACGTCGTCACCTTCGGACACGGCTAATCCACCATCCCGTTATGGCTCATTTTTCCAAACCCAAGCTCAGCGCTTCCACCAAGAAGAAGAAAAACATCCCGGAAGGGCTTTGGACGAAATGCCCGATTTCCGACGAAATCGTGTTCACCAAGGACTTGGAGGCGAACCTCATGGTCGTGCCGAAGAGCGGCTACCATTTCCCGATCGGCTCGCGCGAACGCATCCGGAGCATGATCGACGAGGGCACCTGGGAGGAGCACGACGCCGGGGTGAAGTCGGCCGACCCGCTGAAGTTTGTCGACTCGACCGCCTACCCGGACCGCATCAAGCGCTACGAGAAGGACAGCGGGCTGCCCGAGGCCGTCATCTGCGGCACGGGCAAGCTCAACGGCATCACCGTTTCCCTGGCCGTCATGGATTTCCGGTTCTGCGGCGGCGCGATGGGCGCGGCCGTGGGGGAGAAGATCACGCGGGCCATCGAGCGCGCGGCGAAGAAGAAGTTGCCGTGCATCGTCGTCAGCGCATCGGGCGGCGCCCGCATGCAGGAAGGCATCTTCAGCCTCATGCAGATGGCGAAGACCAGCGCGGCGCTCGGGCGCCTCGCCGAGGCCCGGCTGCCCTACATTTCGATCCTGACCTATCCGACCACCGGCGGCGTCACGGCCAGCTTCGCCACCCTGGGCGACGTCATCCTGGCGGAACCCGGTGCGCTCATCGGCTTCGCCGGCGCCCGCGTCATCAAGGAGACGACCAAGCAGACGCTGCCGCCGGGTTTCCAGACCGCGGAATTCCTCCTCAAGCACGGCCTGGTCGACCAGATCGTGAGCCGGCTCGAGATGAAGGACCGGCTGACCAGCATGCTCCAGGCGCTGCACACGCACAAATACAAGGAGCACAAGGTGCCGACCGCGGTGCCGTTCCCGTCGTCGATCACGGCCGTGGCCGTGAGCTAGGGGGCGAGAAGCGCAACGTCCAACCTCCAACTTTCAACGTTCAACATCGAACGTCCAAACCCGGTCGGGCCGAAAAATGAACGATGAATCGGAAATTCGATCTGGAAGATCGCCTGCTGGATTATGCTGCGGAAATCGTCCGCTTTTGTGATGGAATCGCCCGTTCGCCCGCCGGCTTGCATGTCGCCGGCCAATTGATGCGTTCCGGAACCGCCGCTCTGCCCAACCATGGTGAGGCCCAGTCCGCGGAGTCGTCCGCCGATTTCGTCCACAAGATGAGCATCGCACTCAAGGAGCTTCGCGAAGCGAAGCGCTGGCTGCGGTTGGCGCAGCGAGTGCCGTTGGTTCGTTCGCCCGAATCGATTTTGCCGCTTCTGGAGGAGAGCGATGAACTCATCCGGATCTTCTACACCAGCATCGCCACCGCCCGGAAACGCAGCGCAAGGATGAACGGCCCATGAACGTTGAGCGTTCAATGTTGGACGTTGGAGGTTCCTCGCCCCTGGCGAGCTATCCCGCAGTCGCCGACTATCTCTACGCCCTCAAGGCTGGCGGGGTGAAGTTCGGCATCGACCGGATGCGCCGGCTGGTGGGGGAGCTGGGGCACCCGGAGCGCAGCTATCCGGTCATCCACGTTGCCGGGACCAACGGCAAGGGCTCGGTCTCGGCGATGCTCGAGGCGGTCGTGCGGGCGGCCGGCTGGCGCACCGGCCTCTATACCTCGCCGCACCTCGTGAAGCTGGGCGAGCGCGTGCAGGTCGACCGGCGCCTGCTGACCGAGGCGGAGATCGTCGCCTACACGGCGGAACTGCGGCCGGTGGCGGCGCGGGCGGCGGCCCGCGCGCCGGACGAGCATGCGACCTTCTTCGAGTTCATGACGGCGATGGCGTTCCTGCAGTTCCAGCGGCGCCAGGTCGACCTCGCGATCATCGAGGTCGGCATGGGCGGGCGCCTCGACGCGACGAACGTCGTCGTGCCCGAGGTCGCGGTGATCACCTCGATCGGACTCGACCACTGCGCCGAGCTGGGCGACACGGTCGAGAAGATCGCCGCGGAAAAGGCCGGGATCATCAAGCCCGGGCGCCCGGTCGTGATCGGACGGATGCCGGCCGGGGCGGAGCGCGTGATCCGCGAGATCGCGGCCGCCCAGGCCGCCCCCGTGCATTCCGTCCGCGACGAGTTCGGCGACGTCACCGACCGCTATCCGCGCACGAATCTCGAGGGCGATTACCAGCGTTGGAACGCCGCCACCGTCGCGCTCGTCGCGCGGCTGCTGCCGGCGCGCTGGCGGCTGGACGAGGCGGTCGTGCAGCGCGGGCTGGGCGCGGTGGCGTGGCCCGGACGCTGGCAACGCCTCGAGCTGGCGGGCCGGCATCTGATTCTCGATGCCTCGCACAATCCCGAGGGGGCGCAGGTGCTCGACGCCAACCTGCGGCGGTTGCGCGCGGAGACCGGCCGGAAGCCGATCGTGGTGGCCGGCGTGCTGGGCGAGTTCCGCGCCCGGGCGCTGCTCGCGGTGCTGGCGGAGCACGCGCGCGAAATCCACGCGGTGCGTCCGCAGCAGCCGCGGGCCACCACCTTCGCCGAGATGCTGGCGCTCGCGCCCCCGGCGGGCCGGAGCCTGCTGCGTGAGGCGGCGGTGGCGGAAATCTTCCCGGACGCGCGGACCTGCCCCCTCGGCGCGGCCGGCGACACGATCGTGGTGACGGGCTCGCTCTACCTGCTCGGCGAGGTGCTCGAGCGCATCCAGCCCGAGCGCGGGGCGGGCGAGGGCCGGCTCCAGGATTTCTGAGCGCAGGGGGAGCCGGAGTTTTCTCGCCTTGTTTCCGCGTCCCGCGGTCGCCACCCTTGCCGCCGTCGATGAACACCCGCACCGCCTTCGCCTCCTCCTTTAAGGGCAAGCGCGTCCTCATCACCGGGGGCCTCGGTTTCATCGGCTCGAATCTCGCGCGCCGGCTCGTCGGGCTTGGCGCGACGGTGACCCTCGTCGACAGCCTCATCCCCGAGTACGGCGGCAACATGCGCAACGTGCGCGGCCTGGACCGGAAGGTGCACGTCAACCTCTCGGACGTACGGAACACCCACAGCCTGCCCGCCCTCCTGGCCGGCCAGCACTTCCTCTTCAATCTCGCCGGCCAGACGAGCCACATGGACTCGATGACCGACCCGGAGACGGACCTCGAGATCAACTGCCGCGCGCAGCTGACGCTGCTGGAGGCGTGCCGGAAGCACAACCCGAAGGTGCGCGTGGTGTTTGCCAGCACGCGCCAGATCTACGGCCGCCCCGACTACCTGCCGGTGGACGAGAAGCATCCGCTGCGGCCCGTCGACGTGAACGGCATCAACAAGCTCGCGGGCGAGGAATATCACCTCCTCTACAGCCGCGTGCACGGCATCGCGAGCACCGTGCTCCGGTTGACGAACACGATCG
>CAYMSE010000080.1:0-5021 GCA_964392935.1 uncultured Oleiharenicola sp. | reverse complement strand
GGCCGTGGATGAGCCATGCGCCTGCCCCCGCTCCGGCCCGCCTTGCTCGTGGTTGCCTGTCTACTCGGCCTCGGCGTGGCCCGACCGGCCACCGTGCAGGTGGAGACGCCCTCGGGTCCGGCCAGCTTTGCCGCCGCCGAGATCGAAACGGCGCTCAAATCGCAACCGCCTGCTGACATCGCCATCATGCTGCGCGAGGCGCCCGGGCTGAAGCCCGAGGCCTTCCGTCTGCAGGTGGAGGGCGGAGCTATCATCGTATCGGGCGGCGGCCCGGGCGGGGTGATGTACGGTGGCCTCGAGCTGGCCGAGCAGATCCGGTTGCACGGGCTGGCCGGCGTCGAGGCCATGCAGCGTGAGCCGCACTTCGCGATGCGCGGCGTGAAGTTCAATGCCCCGCTCGACCTGCGGACGCCGAGCTACACGGACATGAGCGATTCGGCGCAGGCCAACATCGCGACGGTCTGGGATTTCGAGTTCTGGCGCGCCTACCTCGACCAGCTCGCGCGCGACCGCTACAACTACGTTTCGCTCTGGAACCTCCATCCGTTCCCGTCGATGGTGCGGGTGCCGGAATACCCCGACGTCGCGCTCGACGACGTGCAGCGGTCGACCGTGGCCTTTGCCGAGAACTACTCCACGCGCACCGAGGACATCGTCACGCCGGCCATGCTGGCGCAGGTCGAGACGGTCAAGCGGCTCACGATCGACCAGAAGATCGATTTCTGGCGCCGCGTCATGCAGTACGCCAAGGACCGGAACATCGACGTCTACCTCGTCACTTGGAACACGTACACCTTCGGCACGGGCGGCAAACACGGCATCACCGACTCGCTCGAGAACCCGGTGACGGTCGACTATTTCCGGCGGAGCGTCGCCGCGCTGTTCCACACCTACCCGCTGCTGCGAGGCATCGGCGTCACGGCGGGCGAGAACATGGGCAGCGCGAACTCCAGCTTCGAAGCCAAGGAGAACTGGCTGTTTGCGACCTACGGGCAGGGCGTGCTCGACGCGGCGAAGGAGCAGCCGGGGCGTCCGATCCGCTTCATCCACCGCCAGCACGAAACCCGCGCGGCGGACATCGCGCGGACCTTTGCGCCGCTCACGGCGCAGCCCAACGTCGAGTTCGTATTCAGCTTCAAGTACGCGCAGGCGCACGTGATGAGCGCGACGACGCAGACCTTCCACCGCGATTTCGTGGCGTCGCTCGGGAAGCTGAAGACCCTCTGGACCCTGCGCAACGACGACGCCCTGATGCTCCGCTGGGCGGCGCCGGACTTCGTGCGGGAGTTCATCCGCAACATGCCGCAGGACGTGACGCAGGGCGTCTACTACGGTTCGGACATGTGGGTGTGGGGGCGGGAGTGCCTGGACCGCGAACCGGCGCAGCCCCGGCAGCTCGAGATGGACAAGCATTGGCTGGACTGGCTGCTCTGGGGCCGCCTCAGCTACGACCCGACCGTGGAAACCGCGCGTCTCGAGGCCCTGGTGGCGCAGCGCTTTCCCGGCGTCGACGCGCCGCGGCTCCTTGCCGCGTGGCAGGACGCATCGATGACCTATCCCCTGACGACCGGATTCCACTGGGGGCAATACGACTTCCAGTGGTACGTCGAGGCCTGCCAGAGCCGCGCCGCGCCCGCGCAGACCGCGAGCGGGTTCCATGACGTGAACCGGTTCATCACGCTCGGCACGCATCCGGGCACGGACAACATCCCGATCCCGCGCTACGTGGATGCGACCGTCTCGGGCGCGCCGCTGGAGGGCACGACGCCGCGGCAGGTCGCCGAACGCCTCGAGGCGCACGCAGACCGCGCGTTGGCGGCGGTCAAATCGCTCCCGGCGGGCGGCAATTCCGAATTGGCGAAGACGCTCGATGACATCCGCGCGATGGCGCTGCTCGGACACTACTACGCCGCGAAGATCCGCGGCGCCACCGCGCTCGCCTTGTTTCGTCGGACGGGCATCGCTGGTCATCAGCATGAGGCAGTCGACCAACTCACCGCGGCGGCGCGGTGGTGGGGGGAATACACGGCGGTCATGGCCGCCCGGTATCGGAATCCCCTGTGGACGAATCGCGTCGGCACCGTGGACTGGGCGAAACTCACGGCCGAGGTCGCGCACGACATCGAGATTGCGCGCGCGCCACGCGAAGCGAAGTAGGCGGGCGGCGCGAGCGGCTTGAACCAAAGACGCTGCTAGGCGTGCGATCGCTCTCGAACCAACGCGCTGGGGTCAGCGCGTTCCACCGGCATTCGCCTGCTACTTGGCGAGGCCGAGGGCGGTCAGGAAGAACGCGTAGTCGCGCGCGGTGTCGTGCAGTGCGTCGAAGCGGCCGGACGCGCCGCCGTGACCGGCGCCGAAGTTGGTGTGGAGGAGCAGGGCGGACGCCTTCGACTCGTTGAGCGTGCGGCTCTTCGCGAGGAGCTTGGCGCCTTCCCAGTACGGCACCTGGCTGTCGTAGAAGGAGACGTTCACCAACAGGTGCGGATACTTCGTCCGCTGCAGATTGTCGTACGGGCTGTACGCGCGCATCCAGCCGTACTCCTGCTTCACGTTCGGGTTGCCCCATTCGACGTACTCCTCGGTCGTGAGCGGCAGGGAGGCGTCGAGCATGGTGTTCAGCACGTCGACGAAGGGCACGTCGAACTTCATCGCGCGGAACAGGTCGGGCCGCAGGTTGAGGACGGCGCCCATGAGCAGCCCGCCGGCGCTGCCGCCGGAGGTCACCATCCGGTCCGGCGTGGTCCAGTGCTCGTCGACGAGCCACTGGGCGCAATCGACGAAGTCCGTGAAGGTCGTCATCTTCTTCTCCATCCGCCCCGCGAGCCGCCACTCCTCGCCGAGTTCGCCGCCACCGCGGACGTGCGCGATGACATAGATGACGCCGCGGTCGAGCAGGCTGATCCGGGCGGAGTTGAAGGTGATCGGCAGGCTGATGCCATAGGAGCCGTAGCCGTAGAGGTAGAGCGGTTGCGGCCGGCTGCGATCGAGGTCCTTCCGGTGCACGATCGACAGCGGGATTCGCGTGCCGTCACGCGCGACGGCCCAGGCGCGCTGGGCGACATAGTTCGCAGAGTCGAAGCCGCCGAGCACTTCCGTCTCCTTCACGAGCCGTCGCTCGCCGGTGGCGAGGTTGCTGGCGAAGACCGAGCGCGGGCGGGCCAGCGACTCGTAGCGGAAGCGGTACTCGCGGGCCTGGTACTCCCAGTTTTGGTCCGGCGAGACCTCGTAGACTGCATCGGGCATCGCGAGCGTGCGGAGTTGTTTCGTGGCGAAGTCGAACACCTGCAGCTGCGGCAGGCCGTGCTCGCGCTCGCTGACGACCATGAAGTCCGCGAAGAGGTCGATGCCCTCGATCCGCACCGCCGGCCGGTGCGGAATCAGCTCCGTCCATTCGGCGGGTCGGTCCTCCGGTGCGGTCACCACCCGGAAGTTCGTCGCGTCCCGGTTGGTGACGAAGTAGAAGCGGTCGCCGCGGTGGTCCGCATGGTATTCATGATTGGCTGTGCGCGGCAGCAGGACGCGAAACGAGGCGGTGGCGTCGTCGGCCCGCAGGGCGAGCACCTCGGTCACGAGCTTGCTGGCGGACTCGCACAGCACGTAGCGGTCGTCTCGCGTGCGGCTGACCTCCAGGTTGAAGAGCTCGTCCGCCTCGGTGAAGAGCAGCTCGTGCCGGCCCGTGCTGAGCGTCCAGCGGTGCAGCTGGTCCGAGCGCTTCGCGTCGTTTTCCGTCACGTAGTAGAGCACGTCGCTGCCCGCGCCCCATTCGAGGTCCGAGACGAGGCCGATCTTCTGCGGGACCGGCGTGCGGGTCGCGAGGTCCATGACGAACACCTCGTACTGCCGGTAGCCGGTCCAATCGATGGAGTAGGCGAGCCGCTTGCCGTCGTTGCTCACCCGGTAGTGGCCGACCGCCACGTACGGGCGGCCCGCGGCGAGTTGGTTGAGGTCGAGGAGGATTTCCTCGGCCGCGCCGGGGGCATCCTTCGCGCGGCAATAGATTGGGTACTGGCGGTCCTGTTCGGTGCGGATGTAGTACACGTAGCCGAGGTAGGGCGTCTTCGCGCCGGTGTCCGTCTCCTTGATCCGCCCGCGCATTTCCGCGAACAGCGCCTGCCGCAGGTCCCGGGCCGGGGCGAGGACCGCCTCGGTGTAGGCGTTTTCCTGCTCGAGGTAGATTTTGACGGCGGGGTTGGTCTTTTCGCGCAGCCAGAAGTAGTCGTCGATGCGCTTGTCCTCGTGGACGGTGACGTCGTGCGGTTTCCGGACGGGAGCGGGCGGCTGGGTGCCCTCGAGGTTGAAGTCGGCGGTCATGGAGAGGCTGCAGGAGAGCGCGAAGGCGCCCAACGCGGGAATCTTCATGCTGCATCGCTGCCGCAGGGACGCCCGGGGGACAAGCCCCGGATTGCGCGCGTTCAGTAGAAGAGCGTCCGGTCGAGGCTGCGGTACTGGATCGCCTCGAGCAGGTGGGGGGCCTGGATGCTCTCGGACTCGGCGAGGTCAGCGATCGTGCGGGCGACCTTGAGGATGCGGTCGTAGGCGCGGGCGGAGAGCGAGAGTTGCTCCATGGCCTGCTGCAGCAGGTCGCCGAGTTTCGCGTCGATCGCGCAGAAGCGCTTCAACTGCGAGGGCAGCATGCGGGCGTTGGTCGTCAGCTTGGTGCCGCGGAAGCGGATGAGCTGCAGCTGACGGGCGATTTCCACGCGTTCCCGCATCGCCGCGGACGGCTCGGCGGGCCGTTCGGTGCGCAGCTCGGCCACCGACAGGGCGGGGGCTTCCACGTGGAGGTCGATCCGGTCGAGCAGCGGTCCGCTCACCCGCGAACGGTAGCGCTGGATCTGTGCAGGTGAGCAGCGGCACTCGTGCTTCGCGTCGCCGAGGTATCCGCAGGGGCAGGGGTTCATCGCAGACACGAGCATGAAGTTGCAAGGCAGGGTGACCTTGCCAGCGCTGCGGGAGATGGTAACGTAGCCGTCCTCGAGCGGCTGGCGCAGCACCTCCAGGGCGGAGCGCTTGAACTCCGG
>CAYMSE010000079.1:0-4389 GCA_964392935.1 uncultured Oleiharenicola sp. | reverse complement strand
GTATTCGACCGGGTCCTCCACCGTGATGATCTTGCGCTCCGGCTGGTTGAGGCGGTGCAGGCAGGCGTAGAGGGTCGTGGTCTTGCCCGAGCCGGTGGGTCCCGTGATCAACACGAGACCGTCCGGCGCGGCGAGCAGCCGGTCAAACTGCGCGGCGTGGTCCGGCAGGAAACCCAGGGCGGGGAGGTCGATGCAGGCATGGGCGGGATCGAGCAGGCGGAGCACAATGCTCTCGCCGTGGACGGTCGGGAGCGACGAGACGCGCAGGTCGAGGGGCCGGTTGCCCGCCCGGAATTGGGCGCGACCGTCCTGTGGGACCCGGCGCTCGGCGATGTCCATCCCGGCGAGGATCTTCAGGCGCGAAACCACCGCCGACTGCCAGGACTTGCCCGGCGACTCGACTTCCACGAGGTCGCCGTCGACCCGACAGCGAACCCGCAGCCGGTCCGCCAACGGTTCCACATGGATGTCCGAGGCCCGCAGGGCGGCGGCACGGGCGATGATCTCGTCGACCATGGCAATCACGCGCTTGTCGCCGCCCGGCCCGCCCGCGGCGATTTCAGGAGGGTGCGGAACCGCGTCCTTCGGCCGCGCCGCGTCATACTGCCGGTCGATCGCAGATCGGATGACGTCCGCCCGGGCCAGCACCGGTTCCACGGGCTCGCGGGTGGTCGCGATCAACCGGTCCAGGGTCTCGGTTGCCACCGGGTCCGCGACGGCCACTTGCAGGACCCCCTTGCGCCGCCCCACCGGCAGCGCGAGGTGCTCCCGCGCGAACGCCGGTGGCACGGTCGCCAGCACCTCCGCGGCGACGTTCACCTCGGCGAGTTCGACGAATGCCAGGCCAAAGTCGGCGGCAACGCGCTGCGCAAGCTGCCGGGGTTCCGGCGGCGGTTCGTCCGCGGCGAGGAGACCGCGCTGGCGGGCGAGTTGGGTGAGGAGGTCGGCGGCGGTGTTCACGAGGGAAACCGCCGGCGGGAATCAGCGGTTCAGGCTCAGGAGAAACTCGGAGTTGGTCTTCGTCTTCTTGAGCCGCTGGATCAGCATGTCCATCGAGTCTGCGGCGGGCACGCCCTGCATGGCGCGCCGCAAAGAGTAAATTTTCAGCAACTCATCGGGGTGATAGATGAGCTCCTCCTTGCGCGTGCCGCTCTTGTCGATGTTGATCGCGGGGAAGATGCGCTTGTTGACGAGGTCGCGGTCGAGGTGGAGCTCCATGTTGCCGGTGCCCTTGAACTCCTCGAAGATGATCTCGTCCATGCGGCTGCCCGTGTCGACCAGCGCGGTGCCGATGATCGTGAGGCTGCCGGCGCCCTCGATGTTGCGGGCGGAGCCGAAGAAGCGCTTCGGCTTCTGGAGGGCGGTGGCCTCGAGGCCGCCGGACATGATCTTGCCGCTGTTCGAGGCCAGCGCGTTGTAGGCGCGGGCCAGGCGGGTGATCGAGTCGAGCAGGATGACCACATGCTCGCCGTTCTCGACGAGGCGCCGGGCCTTCTCGATGACCATCTCGGCGCAGTGCACGTGACTCTCGGGCGCTTCGTCAAAGGTCGAGCTGACGACCTCGCCCTTGCAGTGGCGCTTGAAGTCCGTGACTTCCTCGGGGCGCTCGTCGACCAGGAGGATGATCAACTTGGCCTCCGGCGAATTCTCCGCGATGGAGTTCGCCATGTTCTGCATCAGGATCGTCTTGCCGGTGCGCGGCGGGGCCACGATGAGGCCGCGCTGGCCGAAGCCGACCGGCGTCACGATGTCCACCATGCGCATGGAGACGTCCTTTAGTCCCTGGATCTCGAGCCAGATGCGCTTGAGGGGATAGTACGGCGTGAGCTCCTCGAAGGGCTTCACCTTGACGATCTCGCTTGGCTTGCCGCCCATGACCTTGCGGACGGCGACGACCGACGGGCAGCGTTCGTTGCCCTGCGGCGCCTGCACCTGGACTTCCAACTGGTGCCCGCGCCGGAGGCCGTAGTGCTTCACGAACAGGTCCGGCAGCAGCGCATCCTCGGGATAGAGCCGGTAATTGACGTCCTCGTGCACGACGAAGCTCAGGCCGCGGTCCGTCATGTCGAGGTAGCCGCGGTCGAGCAGCGGGCGCTTCTGTTCGCTGGCGGCCAGGAAAACCTGCGTGAGCAGCTGCTTGCGATTCGGCACGCCCTCGATCGTCGCGCCCATCTTCCTGGCGAACGCGGTGAGGTCGGCGTGGTTGAGGGCGTAGAGCTCGTTGAGCCAGATGGGGTCTTCCTTCCCGCTGGCGATCTCGCCGGCCAGTTGCTCCAACGCCTCGAGGCTGGCGAACTTGGCGGGATCCGGCAGGTCGCCGTAAATGATCTGCTCCTTCGGCGGCAGCGGCTGCGGCGGCTTGTTGCCTTGGAACGGGGGCTTTCCGCCCCACTTGCCGCCCCCACCACCCTGGAAATGCTTGCCGCGCTGCCGGCGGTTCCACTTGCCACCGCCGTGCGGCTGGAAGTGTTGTCCGCCCCCTCCATTGCCCTCGTCGCTTTGCTGCGGCTCAGCGCCGGACGGACCGGACGGCTCGCCACCGGCTGCAGGAGCCGGCTCGGACGCCGGGGCGGGTGCCGGCTCCACGGGCGCGGGCGCAGGTTCCTCACGGGCCGGCGGAGGCGGCGCCACCTCGGCACGCGCGGGCGCGGGTTCGGCCGGAGTTTCCTTGGCCGCGGCGCTTTCGCCCCCGGCGGACTTGGCGGCCTTGGACCGGTACAGACGCGAACGGGTGCGCGGACGGCGCTTGGTTTCGGACGATTCCGCGGAATCGTCGGACTTGTTCGTATCCTCGTCGGATTTAGGAGGGACTGACATGTAGGCGGCTTTCAGGCCGGAGGGGTTTGGATTTCAGGAGGCGGTCAGCCAGGGCATCGACCTGCTCTCGGAGAAAATCGGGGGTGCCGTCATTCAGGAGAACAAAGTCCGCCAACTCGCATTTTCGGGCCAGTGGCAGTTGCTTGACCAGGCGCTGGCGGGCGAGTTCCGGGGGAACGCCACGCTGCTCCAGCCGCCTCAGTTGAGTAGCGGAGTCTGTGGTCACGCAGACGGTGAAATCAAACCAATTCTCCAGGCCCTTCTCGAACAGCAGCGGCACCTCCACGAGGAAGGCCGTGCCTTCCGCCGCGGCGAACAGCTCCCGCCAGCGGTCGAACAGCAATGGATGCAGGAGTCCTTCCAGCCAGGCGAGCTCGGCCGGGTCGGCGAATACCCGGCGCGCCACCTGGTCGCGGCGCACCGCCCCGGCCGCGTCGACGACTTCCGCTCCGAAGCGCCCGCGGACGGCGGCGACGACGGTCGGCCGCACGAGGAGTTCCTCGCGGATCATCTGGTCGGAATCGAGCCGCCGGAAACCGCGTGCGGCAAACATCGCCGCCACCGTCGATTTTCCGCAGCCCATCCCGCCCGTCAGTCCGACGATCAAATTCGTACCGCTGCTGGACATTTCAACGGCGTTACAATGGGCTTGCTGCAACTGCCTCGCAACCCCTATTTCCTAAGTGGCCGATGTCCTCTCCCCACGCCATCGATACGAAGAACACCGGGGAGGTGTTGCGGGCGGTGAAAGCCGCTTTCGCCGACATCGGTGCGCAATCGAGCTACCCGCTGCTCGACCGGTTGTTCGAGGACGTCGAGGGCATGTTCCAGGGGAAGTTCGCCGGCTACCAGGCGATCGACATGAAGTACCACGACTTCGAGCACACGCTGCAGGCGACGTTGTGCCTTGTCCATATCCTGCACGGCCGCAGCCGGACCCCGGACAAGCCGATCCTCACCCAGCGGGACTGGGAGCTCGCGGTCATGGCCGCGCTCCTCCACGACTGCGGCTACCTCAAGACCAACGACGACCGCACCGGCACGGGGGCGAAATACACCTTCGTCCACGAGCGCCGCAGCTGCGAGTTCGCCCGCAACTACCTCCCGCGCATGGGCGTCACGATGACCGAAATGGAGGACATCTGCTCGGCCATCATCTGCACGGGGCCGCGCAACCGGATCAGCCAGATTTCGTTCCGCAGCGAGGCCGGCCGCCATTTCGCCTTCATCCTCGTGACTGCCGACTACCTCGCCCAGATGAGCGCGCCGGACTACGTGGACAAGCTCGGCGCGCTGTTCCGCGAGTTCACCGAGGCGTTCGAGTTCGAGGGGATTCCCCCGGAGAAGCGCCCGTATCTTTCCGTCAAGGACATGTACGAGAAGACGCCGACGTTCTGGCAGAATTACGTCCGGCCGATGCTCGACTTCGAGGCGGCGGGCGTTCATCGCTATTTGACCACAGCGGGCCAACCCAATCCGTATTTGCAGGCGGTCGACGCTAACCTCGCGGAAGTGCAACGACGACTGCAGGCGGGCTTGGGCTGATCACCACCCTTCTCCCGCGCAGTTCCA
>CAYMSE010000078.1:0-3337 GCA_964392935.1 uncultured Oleiharenicola sp. | reverse complement strand
GGTCACGATCCTCGTCGCCCCGCTCATGAGCTGCTCGGCCCGGTTGCCGGTCTACCTGCTCATGATCGCCACCCTTCTGCCCGGCGACACCGTCCCCGCCACGAAGAAGGCCGGCCTCATGCTGCTGATGTACGGCCTCGGCACGACGGGCGCCTTCGGCTTCGCCTGGCTCTTCAAGCGCACGCTCTTCAAGAGCGCGCCGCCGCACATGATCATGGAGCTGCCGCCGTACCAGCCGCCGCGCTTCAAGGAAATCTCCCGGCACATGGTCGAGCGCGCCTGGCTCTTCCTCAAGAACGCCGGCACCATCATCCTCGCGATCTCCATCGTGCTCTGGTTCCTGACGACCTACCCGAAGCTGCCCAACCCCGACGCCACCGCGACCGAGCAGATCGCGCACAGTTTCGCCGGCCGCGCCGGCCACGTGCTGGAACCCGTCATCAAGCCGCTCGGCTTCGATTGGCGCGTGGGCATCGGCCTCATCACCTCCTTCGCCGCCCGCGAGGTCTTTGTCAGCTCCATGGGCGTCATCTTCGGCGTCGAAGGCACCGACAACGACACCACGCCGCTGCGCGATGCCCTGCGGGCCGCCCACTGGCCCGACGGCACCGCGCTGTTCACCCCGCTCGTTTGCCTCGTGCTCATGGTGTACTATGTTTTCGCCATGCAATGCATGAGCACCGTGGCCGTCGTGAAACGCGAGACCAACTCGTGGCGCTGGCCGCTGTTCCAGATCGCCTACATGACCGGCACCGCGTGGCTCGTATGCTTCGTCATCTACCAGGCCGGCCGCGCGCTGGGCTACTGAGATGTCCCCCTCCCTGCAGACCTTCATCGCCCTCGGGCTCGTCGCCCTCGCCGCGGCGTTCCTGCTGCGCGCCTGGTTCGCCAAGCGCAAGTCTCCCGGCTGCGGCGCCGCGTGCGGCGCCGTCAGTCCCGAGGTTAAGAAACTGCAGGCGCGGCTGAAGACCCGCGCCTGATTCCCGCGCCTCGCGTCAGAGCGGCTGGCGTCCGAGCGTGCCGCGCAGCGCGGCGAGGTAGGCCGGGGCGGAGACACGGGCGAGTTCCGTCCGGGCGTCGGCGAGGCGGACCGCCAGCCCGAGCGACGCCACGATCGCCGCATTCGCCGGCGCCGCGCTGAACGACCCGAGCGTCCGGACGTGCGTCTGCCACAGCGCGATGTCGGCCGCCTGCTTCGCTTTCAACCGCGCCGCGTACCAGTCGCTCGCCAGCACGCTCGCGCGCGTGAACAATGCGCGCACCTCCGGCGCGTCAAGGCCGCGGCCCTCGAAGTGGCCGTGGGCCATGATGTGCAGGAGGGCGCGGAGCGGCGGACACGCCAGCTCGATCGTGCCGTCGGCAAAATAACTCCGGGCGACGCGCTCGTGCGTGGCGCAGATGTTCTCCATGCCGTCCGCGAAGACCGCGAGGTCCTGCGTCTCCGGCCGCAGCATCTCCTCGGTGAACACCGAGTGCGGATGCGTGAACACGCGGCCGAAGAACGTCCGCGCGAATTTGTCCGTGATGCGGTAGCCGAGCCGGCTCGCGCGGACCGGCCGGCCCTCGAATTCGAAATCGGCGCATTTTTCCAGGAATCCCTCGCCGATCAGCTGCGTCGGGTCGCGCTCCGCCGGGCTCATGCGGCTCCAGACCTCGGGAATCAGGAGGCTCACGTCGTGGTTCACCCGGCATTTCGGCCCCACGTAACCCGCCGCCGAGACGAACACCGGCTGGTCCACCAGCACCTGTGAGACCAGGGCGGCGTTCAGGTCGATGATCGCCGGCAGCGCGTTGAACGGCCCTTTCGTCAGCGCGCCCTCCGAGCCCGCGCCCGTCGTGGACGGCGACTTGCCGGTCATCGAGCTGATGTACTCCATGAACAGTTCCGGCAGTTCGAAATAGTGGATCGGGTTGAAGACCGCCAGCGGGCGGATGTGCGCCTTCGGCTCGGGCGGGTTGTTGCGCCGCCCGGGCACGAACGCGGAGACCGGCGTCGGCACCGGCGCCTCGGCCGGCAACCGGCGGTTCAGCCGCGTCGCCATCCGCGCGAGGTGCACGCCGCGCGCGTCGACGAGATCCGGCCGCACCTGGAGGTAGCGCGGATTCTTCGAGGGCTTGCCGTCCACGATCCGCGGGTGGGCCGACGAGACGAAATACGCCGGCCCCGGCGTGTCGCCCGTCGCCGCCCGGATGAGGTCTTGCATCGGCGCGGTGAACTTCGAGAACCCGATCGCCTCCTCCACGAGGTCCTGCGCGTCCTCAAAGGTCAGCGGCTCGAAGTTCGAGATGAAGTTGCCCGGCTGGGCAAGTTCGCGCTCGGTCAGCTTGTCGTAGCCGCGGTGCACCGCGTCGTCCGGCCGCTGGAAGAGCCGCGCCTCGCAGTTCTCGACGAATTTCAGCGAGGGCGACTCCGGCGCCGCGCCGGGCGTCACGACCGAGGCCGTGATGTCGTCCTCCATCTGCACCTTCGCCGCCGGGTGGAAGTCCTCGCGCAGGCCGAAGACGCGCCACGCCCCGTCGGCGTCGAAACCGACGCGCAGGTAGCTGGCCGTGAGCTTGCGGTTGTCGCACTTCAGCTCGTTACCCGGGTTGCCATTGATCAGGTCCACCGAGAAGCGCGCCCGCCAGGCCTCGCCCCAGCTGTGGTTGTAGTGCCGTTTCACCACGAAGACGATTTCCTTGATGTACTGCGGGATCGCGCGCAGCCAGCCGTTGTATTCGTCCGAGTACTCGGGCGCCGGCGTGAGCAGCTTGATCACCGAGCCGAGCGACCGCTCGAAGCTCAGCACGTGGCGCTTGTCCGTGCCGTTGCGCGCGGGGTCGCGGTACCGCTGCGAGTAGTCGCGGTTCATCAGCGCCTCCACGTAGTCCATGTCTTGCTCGAAATCCGCGACGAAGACCGGCCCCGGCAGGATCGCATCCGAGATGGCCTTCGAGATCTCCGACTTGCCGCCACCCGACACGGTGCAGGGCTTGTGGCAGAGCGTCCCCTCGGCGACCGTGCCGACGAGGTGCCACGCCGTGAGGCCGGGCGGCTGCTCGATGTGCACCTTGTAGCCCGACGGCCGCACGTAGGTGCGGCTCGCCCGCAGCGGCAGCACCTGCTTCTTCCCGGCCCAGTCCCAGCTGACGGTCTGCTCCTCGAGGTCGAAGACCACGTCCTCCGGCACATACAGGATGTCCGGGTACTCCCGGTCGACGCCGTAGCCCTCGGGCTTGAACTCCATCAGGCGGCCGTAGCGCTCCACCACCTCCGCGAAGGTGTGGCCGCGCGACTGCACGTGCAGGTTGCCCGAGAACTCCTCGCCGAGGTCGTAGCTCGGATACACCAGCGCGC
>CAYMSE010000077.1:0-3106 GCA_964392935.1 uncultured Oleiharenicola sp. | reverse complement strand
CGGAGAAATAGACCTGTTCGGCGACGCGGCTCCCGAGCGCCTGGTTGTAGGCGGTTACGAGCTTCTCGCGCAGGACGTTTTTCGAGCCGGGCTCCTCGAGGTCGGCGAGGGTGAGCGAGGAGAGGACGTTGAGCGTGATGTCGGTGAGCTTCGCCTTCTGCCCGTCGAACATGGCCTTGATGTTGGCGTTCTTTTCGGCGGCGGTGACGACGAAGCTGGTCTTGAGGTACCGCGTGCCCATGGTGCCCGCGAGGTTCACGACGACGTTGGTGAACTCGTAGGTGTCGCCGGTGGCGCCGCCCTCCTCCTTGCCGCCCTTCTTCTCGTCCTTCTTGCCGTGGCCCTTTTCGGCGGACTTGGCGGCCTTCTCGGCCGACGCGGCGGCCTCGCCCGCGGCCGGGGCCGCGGCGAGCTTCTGCTGCAGGCGCGGCAGGAGCACGAACTGGGCGACCGCGAAGCTCGCGGCCGGTGCGGCGAGCACGGCGAGGGCGACCGGCAGCCAGGCCTTGAGCGCCCCGCCGCCCTTCTTGGCGGGAGCGGCACCCTCGGCCGGCGTCGAACCGGCCTTCTCGGGCGCGGCCGGCGCGGCGGGCGCCTCCTTTTCCTTCGCGTCGGGTTTGGCGGCCATGGCGGGAAACTTAGCTGCGCTTCAGGTTGACGATGTCCTCGAGCACGCTGTCGGACACGGTGATGAGGCGGGAACCCGCCTGGAAGCTGCGCTGCGTGGTGATGAGCTGCGAAAACTGGTCGGTCAGGTCGACGTTCGACGACTCGAGCGTGCCCGACTGGATGAGGCCGAGGCCGTTGCTGCCCGGATCGTTGGAGCCGGCGAGGATGCCGCCGCCAAGCGGACCCGCCGCGGACAGGCCGGTGTAGAGGTTGCTGCCCTCGCGCATCAGGGCGCTCGGGTCGGTGAAGTTCTGGAGCTGGATCTGCGCCGTCGTGGCCGAGGTGCCGTCCGAATACGACTCGATCAGGTTGCCCGCGGTGTCGAAGCTGATGGCCTGGAGCTGGGCGCCCGCCGGCAGGCTGGCGCCGATCTGGATGTCGGCGATGGAGCCGCCCACCAGGCCCTGCACGCGCAGGCCGCCGGAGGTGACGAGGTAGCCGTTGTCATCGGCGCGGAACTGGCCGTCGCGCGTGGCGTACTGCGTGCCGCTGGTGGCGTCCTTCACGACGAAGAAGCCCTTGCCCGAGATGCCGAGGTCGGTGACGTTGCCCGTGCTGTTCAGCGCGCCCTGGTTGAAATTCGTCTGGATCGTCGAGAGCTGCACGCCGGTGCCGACCTGGATGGCGGACTGGCTGGAGGTGCTGCCGCTCGAGGGCGCCGAGGCGCGGAGCGTGTTGCTGAAGCTGTCCGCGAAGGTCGCCTGTGAGCTCTTGTAGCCCGTCGTGTTGATGTTCGCGATGTTGTTGCCGATGACTTCGAGGCCCTTGCTGAAGGTGCGGAGGGCGCTGACGCCGGAGGTGAGGGTGCCGATGAGGGACATGGATGGTGGTGTGGTTGAGGGTTAGGCCGCCGGCGGAAGTTCGGCGTTGGGTTTCGATGGGGTCGCTTCAACGCGCGTGACCGAGGAAAGCGGGTATTGCTTGCCGTCGATGACGAGGGCCGGGCCGTCGGCGGTGCTCTGGATGGCGGAGACCTGGCCGACGATGGGATTGCCGTCCTTGTCCTCGACGGTGACGGTGCGGCCGAGCATGTTGCCGGCGGCGAGATTCTGCTGGTCGGAGCGGAGCAGCCCCATCTGCTTGACCATGGCGTTGCTCTGCTCGAGCGAGGAGAACTGCGCCATCTGGGCGATGAAGGCGGTGTCCTCCATCGGTTTCATCGGGTCCTGCTGCTGGAACTGGACGGCGAGGAGCTTCATGAAGTCGTCGGAGCCGAGCGTCTGCTTCGGCGTCCGGGTGACGGTGCTGCTGTAGGCCGCGACATTCGCCGCGCTGTTGGTGGTATTGACGGTGGAAACGCTCATGGGGTTCAGGCGAGGGCCGAGAGGCGGAGGGAGGTGGGCAGCATGGCGGCGCGGCGCGGCGCGGCGGGGGCGGGCGAGAAGGTCTCGCTCAGGACGGAGCGGCGGGCGAAGGGAGCCGGGGCCTCGGGGACGACCCGGGGCCGCTGGGCCTGGTCCTGCTGGGCGGATTGCTGGCGCGCGGAGAACGACGCCCCGGCATCGCCGCCGGCGCCACCGGACGACGCGGTCGGGGCCGCGGGGGAGAAGACGGGATCGAGGTAGCGGTGCATCTGCTCGGGCGCCTCGGCCGCGACCGCCTGCCATTCGCGCGAAAGCGCGGCGCGCAGGTCGGCGGAATCGGTGCGGAAATCGGTGTGGACCTGCCCGCCGCGCATTTCGACCCGCACGCTCAGGTCCTCGCCGCCAAACTTCAGTCGCAGCTGGACGCTGCCGGACTTCTGCATGCTGGCGGTGAACTGCGCCTCGACGAGACCCGTGACGGTCGCGACAGCGCGCTCGGCCACGGATTGCCCCGAGGGCGCAGTCGCCGGCGCGGTGATTCGCTCCGCGGACGGCTGCGCCACTTGGAACTCGCCGCGCAGCGGCCCCACCACCGATTGGTCGGCGTTGCTTCGCGCGGGGGATTCCTCGGTCGGGGCGGATGGCATGCTGCGCCCGCTTTGAGCAACGGCGATGCCAGCCTCAGGTGACCGGGCCTTAACTCTCTTGTCTCCAGTAAATACAAAATTTCTTTCCGCGGGTTCTTCGGACCGGGAATTCCGGGTGTTTTTCCCGGGATTCTTTCCGGCAAAAATTGCCTCTCGCACGAACTCGCCGGTGGTTGCCGCGTCGGCGTTCACCACGCCCTTGGCGGTGAGGCGAACGACGGCCTGGCCGGGCAGTTCCAGCGTGGCGGTCACTTCGACCGGCTGGGCCGACGCCGCGGCATCCCCCGGGGTCGCGGCGGGTTCCGGCGCGGGGTCCGGCAACGCGACGGTGAGTTCGACCGCGCCATCGGCTGCGGTGGCGACCTGGAACTCGGGCGCGGGCGTGGCGGCCGGCGCGGCCTCCGCGGGAGTCGCGGCCGGCGCGGCGTCGCGCGGCGTCGCACGACAAATCCCCGACTGCGCCGCGGGCGGCGAACCGGGCGCGGC
>CAYMSE010000076.1:0-6536 GCA_964392935.1 uncultured Oleiharenicola sp. | reverse complement strand
GCTGGTGAGCGCCTCGTTCATGGGCTACAGCCACGGTTCCAACGACGCCCAGAAGACCATGGGCATCATCACGCTCGCGCTCGCCACGGGCACCGCCCAGGGCGTGTTCAAGGACGTGCCGGCCTGGGCATCCTTCCTCCGGGTCGAGGAGTTCAAGGAAATCCCCACCTGGGTTGTCGTGGCCTGCGCGCTGACCATGGCCGCCGGCACCGCCGCGGGCGGCTGGCGCATCATCCGCACGATGGGCCACAAGATGGTGAAGCTGCAGCCCGTCCACGGCTTCGCCGCGGAGACCACCGCCGCCGTCATCATCCACGGCGCCTCGACGCTCGGCATTCCCGTTTCCACCACGCACGTCATCTCCACCTCGATCATGGGCGTCGGTGCCATGAAGCGCTTCGGCGCCGTCAAGTGGGGCATCGTCGAGCGCATCGTCTGGGCCTGGGTCCTCACCCTGCCGGTCTGCGGCCTGCTCGGTTACGGCATCGACCGCCTCTGCCGGTACTGCGGAATGCACTGAAACGCGCGGTGAAACCGCGCGAAGGGCCAAGTTGCAGGGCACAAGGTCCAAATGGGCAGCCCGGACGCCCGGCATGCCGTACTTGCGCCTTGCGCGCCACAGCGCCGAAAGCGAACCTTCGCGCCCCATGAGCACCCACCCCCACGGCATCTATATCGGCACCGACAGCGGCGCGACGACCTCCAAGACTGGCGGCGTCTGGTCCGACGGCTCGATCATCTCGACCAAGCTCCGCCAGAGTTCGACGAACTCGCAGGCCGGTACGGCCGCGGTGATCAAGGGATGGGTCGAGGGCGTCCAGGGTTTCCTCGCCGACAACCAGCTCAACTGGGACCAGGTGCTCGGCGTCGGCCTCGCCATCCCCGGGCCCTACGAGCGCTACGGCGTCCTCGGCCGCGCGGCCAACCTGCCGAAGACCTTTGAGGGCTGGAATTTTCACGCCGACTACAGCGCCGCGCTCGCCCAGGTGGCCGGACGCCCCGTCCCGCTCGTCACCGGCAACGACGGCAACTACGGTGGGGTCGGCGAGGCCCAGCGCGTGCGCGGCAACAGCCGTGCCACCGTGCTCATGCTCGCGCCGGGCTCGGGCCTCGGCGTCGCCTATGTCGACGCCAACGGCCTCCCCCTCGAGGGCGACACGCTCAACGGCATGGAGGGCGGGCACATTCCCGCGGCCCTCCACCTGCTCGGCGGCATCAAGCCGCTCAAGTGCGGCTGCGGCCGCGACTGGGGCTGCATCGAGGCGTACACGACCATTTCCGGTTTGCCGCAGCTGCTGGAGGAGTTCCTGCCCCGCTACCCGGACCATCCGTTCAACCACTCGCCGGCGCCCATCAAGGAGAAGGTCCTGTCCTTGCGCACGCTCGCGCAGAAGGGCGACCAGCTCGCCGTGGACATCTTCAATTTCCAGGCCAAGGCCCTCGGACTCCACATGGCGTCGCTGCTGATCGCCGTCGACACCGAGTACGTCGTCATCGGCGGCGGCCTGATCGATCCCGAGGCCACCACGCCGGAGTTTCGCGAGCGCTACCTGCGCATCATCCGCGAGTCCGCCCTGCCCTACCTCTGGGCCCAGCAGCGCGAACGGCTCAAGGTCGTGCCCGCCACGCTCGGCGAGCTGTCGCAGGCCATCGGCGCCGCGCTGGTGGCGATGTACACCGTCAAGGCCCGGGAGTGAGTCTGCAGCCGAAGTGGAGCGGCTTGTCCCCAACCCGCTTCGTCCGCCCGCGCCATCACGATCCAACGCGTTGGGACAACGCGTTCCACCTTTCTGCCTGTCAACGGGCTCGTCCACGGGAATCGGCATTTTCGCGATTCCTGATTTTCAGTTGCCCGATTTCACGATCTCGGGGGGATCCGCAGCTTTCATCCTGCCGGGCCAATTGCCCGGCCTCCAAGCCGGGCCGCCCCCGTCAAACCGGCGGGTTCGTGTCCCTCGCCGGCACCGGGTTCTTCGCGATGTCGCTGTGCCGGATGTCGCGTCCGCCGGCGAGGAACACCATCTCCTCCGCGATGTTGGTCGCGTGGTCGGCGATGCGCTCGACCGACTTCGAGATGAACATCAACTCGAGCGCCCGCGCAATCGTGTCGGGATTCTCGATCATGTAGCTCGTCAGGCGGCGGTAGAGCAGCCGGTTCAGGTTGTCGACCTCGGCATCCCGCCGGATCACCCCGATGGCCTTCTGCTGGTCCTCCTGCACGAAGCAATCCAGGGCGTCGCGCAGCATCTCGAGGGCGATGTTGGTCATCCGCGGCAGGTCGGCGTAGAGTTCCAGGCGCGGCTCGATGGCCAGCTTGCGCGAACGCCGCGCGATGCTCGTCGCCTCGTCGCCGACGCGCTCGAGGTCGTGGGAGGCCTTCATGCCCACGACCACCAGGCGCAGTTCCGACGCGACGGGCCCGCGCAGCGTCATGTAGCGGATCGCCTCGTCGTCGATCTTCACCTCGAGGCGGTCGATCTCGTCGTCGGCGGCGATGACCTTGTCCGCCAGCCCGAGGTCCGACTCGGTCAGCGAGCGCATCGCGAGGCGCACCTGCTCGATGGCGCGTTCCCCCATCTGGAGGAGATTGGAGCGGAAGGACTCAAGCTCGGCGTCGAAGAAGCGTTTCATGGGAATTACTTTTGCAGGAGGTAACGGAGGAAAGGCAGGAGGGATGGATCGGTCTCTGTTCTCTCTGTTTCCTCCTGTGAAATGTTGGATCAGCCAAAGCGACCGGAGACATAGGCCTCGGTCTGCGGGTTGGCGGGATTCATGAAGATCGTGCGCGTGTCGGCGTACTCGATGAGCTTGCCCATGTAGAAGAACGCGGTCCGGTCCGACACGCGGGCCGCCTGCTGCATGTTGTGCGTGACGATCACGAGCGTGTAGTCCCGCTTCAGCTCATGGATCAATTCCTCCACCTTGGCGGTGGCGATCGGGTCCAGCGCGGAGCAGGGCTCGTCCAGCAGCAGGACCTCCGGGCGCACGGCGACGGCGCGGGCGATGCAGAGCCGCTGCTGCTGGCCGCCGGAGAGGCTCGTGCCCGGCCGGTAGAGGCGGTCCTTGACCTCGTCCCACAGCGCCGCCATCCGCAGCGACTGCTCGAGCCGGTCGCGCAGCAGATGGCGGTCCGTGACGCCATTGAGCCGAAGACCGCACAGCACGTTTTCGGCGATGGTCATCGTCGGGAAGGGATTCGACTTCTGGAAGACCATGCCGACGCGGCGCCGGACGAGCGTGGCATCAACCTGCGGGGCGTAGAGGTCCTCGCCGTAGAGCCGCAGCGAACCGGCAATCCGCACCCCCGGGCTGAGTTCGTGCATGCGGTTCAGCGCCCGCAGAAACGTGGACTTGCCGCAGCCGCTGGGCCCGATGATGGCGGTCACCTGTTTGCTCGGCACCTGGATCGTGACGTCCTGCAACGCCTGCTGGGCCGAGTACCAGAGTGAGAAGTCCTTGATGTCGAAGGCGACCTCGGCCGCCGCCTGGGCGGGCGCGCCGGGTTGCGAAGCCCGCGGCTGGACGCTGACGGGAGGCGGGGCGGCTCGGGAAGGAATGGGTTCGGCCATGACGTTCATGTTAGGAGAATTTCCGATCGCGAGAGAGGAACCGGACGGTGAGGTTCAGCAGGAGGATCATGCCGAGGAGGACCAGCGCTCCCGCCCAGGCCTGGCGGTGCCAGTCATCGTACGGCGAAATCGCGTAGGTGAAGATTTGCAGCGGCACGGCCGAAATCGGCTCGGCCAGATTGTGGTTCCAAAAGCTGTTGCCGAGGGCGGTGAAGAGCAGCGGGGCGGTCTCGCCGGCCACCCTCGCGAGCGCCACCAGCACCCCGGTGACGATGCCCTTCAGCGCGGTCCGCAGGACGATTACCGTGATGATCTTCCACCGGGCGATCCCCAGGGCGAGCGCCGCCTCGCGGTAGCCCTGCGGCACGAGCAGGAGCATCTCCTCGGTGGTCCGCATGACGAGCGGGATCATCATCAATCCCAGGGCGACGCCCCCGGCGTACGCGGAGAACGTCTTGAAGGGCACCACCAGCAGCGCATACACCACCATGCCCCACACGATCGACGGGATGCCGTTGAGCACGTCGGCGGCGAACCGGATCCAGTGATTGGCGCGCTGCGAGCCATATTCGGCCAGGTAGATTCCCCCCAGCACGCCGAGCGGCACGCCGAGCACCGCCGCCATGCCCAGCAGGATCAGGCTGCCGACGATGGCGTTGGCCATGCCGCCGCCCAGTTCGCCGGTTGGCTTCGGGAGCTGCGTGAAGAAATTCCAGTCCAGGGAACTCGCGCCCTCGTGGATCAGGAAGTAGAGCACGAGGAAGAGGGGCGCCATGACGGCGACGCTGCAGGCCAGCATGACGACCCCCATGGCGCGGCTCTTGAACTTGCGCCACGTGTGCCCGACCGGGGCCGCCTGGAGCAGAAGGGACGGAGGGGCGGCGTTCATGGGCGGGCGCTCAATGGACCTTGCCCGTACCGCCGCCGGCGATGGAACGCAGCATGAGCTGGGCAAACACGTTGACGAGGATGGTCACCACCAGGAGCACCAGGCCGAGCTCGAAGAGGGCGCTGAGATACAAGTCCGTGGTCGCCTCCGTGAACTCGTTCGCGATGACGCTCGCCAGGGTGTACCCGGGCGCGAAGAGCGACGCGCTGACCTCCGGCCGGTTGCCGATCACCATCGTGATCGCCATCGTCTCGCCGAGCGCCCGGCCGAGTCCGAGCACCGACGCGCCGAAGATGCCGCGCCGGGCGTAGCTGAGCACCGCGATCCGGATCACCTCCCAGTGCGTCGCGCCCAGTGCGTAGGCCGCCTCGCGCTGGAGGTTCGGCACGGACCGGAGGATCTCCCGCGACACCGACGTGATGATCGGCAGGATCATGATCGCGACGATGATGCCGCCGGCCAGGATGCTGACGCCGTAGATCGGGCCCTGGAACAGCGGCAGGAAACCGAGCGTTTGCTTCAGCCAGACGAACAGGTGGTCGCGCAGCCAGGGAATGAGCACGAACACGCCCCACAATCCGAAGATGACGCTCGGCACCGCCGCCAGCATCTCGATGACCATCACCAGCGGCTGGCGGACGCGCAGGGGCGCGATCTCCGTGAGGTAGAGCGCGGTGCCCACGCCCAGCGGCACCGCAATGAGCAATGCGATCAATGAGGTGACCAGCGTGCCGAAAATGAAGGGCCAGGCGCCGTACTCATCCGCGACGGGATCCCAGGTCGTCCGCCCGAGAAAACCGATCCCGAACTTCGCGACCGCGGCATGAGCCCCGCGGTAAAGCTCCCACCCCACCAAAAAGATGAGGGCGACGATCGTCGCCGCCGCCAGCAGCGCCAGCCAGCGGAAAGAGAGATCGGGCCAGCGGCGGGGAGGCGAAAACGGCACGGCCAAAGGCGCTTGGCGGACGGATTGCATCGGGAGGGAGGGAACGAAAGCGGAGGGTGCGTACCGCACCCTCCGCTGACGAAACTTATAGTGTTACATTCAGGTGAACTGCCGGCATCAGTACTTGATCTCGTCGATCCGCTTCAGCACCCGGGCCTGGACGTTTTCCGGCAGCGGGGCGTAGTCGAGCGACGCCGCCATCTTCTCGCCCTCCTGGTAGGCCCACTTCAGGAACTGCACCAGCTTCGCGCCCTTGGCCCCGTCCTTCTGCTGCTCGTAAACCAGCAGCCAGGTCGTGCCGGAGATCGGGTAGGCGTCGGCGCCCGGGGGATTCACCATCGAGAAGCGGAAGTCGTCGGGGATCTGCGCGGTCGCGAGCGCCGCCGTGACCGAATCGATCGACGCCCGGACATAGCGGCCGGACGAGTTCATGACGTCGGCGTAGGGCAGCTTGTTCTGCTTGGCATAGGCCAGCTCGATGTAACCGATCGCGCCGGGCGACTGCTTGACCTGGCCGGAAACGCCCTCGTTGCCCTTGCCGCCGAGGCCGACGGGCCAGTTGACGGAGGTGCCCTTGCCGACCTTTTCCTTCCACTCCGGGCTCACGCTGCAGAGGTAGTCGGTGAAGATGTAGGTCGTGCCGCTGCCATCCGAACGATGCACGACCAGGATGTCCTGGTCGGGAATGGCCACGCCCGGGTTCTGGTTCGCGATCGCCGGGTCCGACCACTTGCGGATCTTGCCGAGGAAGATGCTGGCGATGGTCGGCCCGTCGAGCTTCAGCGTCGGATTGCCCGGGAGGTTGTAGCTGACGACGTCGGCCCCGGCGACCGTCGGGATGTGCAGGATCTGGCGGGGGGCCTTGGCCAGGCTCTCGTCGGACATCGGGCCATCGGACGCGCCGAAGTCCACGGTTTCGGAGAGGATCTGCTTCTGGCCGCCGCCCGAGCCGATGGACTGGTAGTTGAAGCGCACGCTCGGGTCGACCTTGGCGTACTCGTTGAACCACTTCGAATAGATCGGGTACGGGAACGTGGCACCCGCGCCATTGATGAGCATCTGCGCCGAGGCGGCGGAGACGGCGAGGAAGCCGGCCAGGCCGGCGAGGAGGACTTTTTTCATGGAAGGAAGT
>CAYMSE010000075.1:0-3645 GCA_964392935.1 uncultured Oleiharenicola sp. | reverse complement strand
CGGCCCGTCAGGACGGGATCGGGCATGAGCACCTCGCCGCCGGCCTGGACGCCGCCCTGTTTAATAATGGCGGCTATGCTCCGGACGAAGTGCTGGTTTGTGCCCATGCGTCCGGTGACGCCGTTCATGATGATGCCGAGGGTGTGGGTTTTCATTGATGCGGTTGAGAGTTGAGCGATGAGGGTTGAGGGAGACGGCTGGGAGTTTGGCCCTTGGAGCCTGGAACTTTGCGCGTCGTTCAGACGCGCTCGCGGTAGGCCTGCACGATGCGGGCGAGATACTCATCTTGGTCGGTCGCCCACAGCCGCGTGCTGAAGACCTCGACCTCGTTGAAGCCGCGGTAGCCGGTGGCCTCGACCCAGGCGCGGATCTGGCGGAGCGGGATGCAGCCCTCGCCCATGAGGCCGCGGTCGTTGAGCAGGTCGACGGTGGGCGTGCGCCAGTCGCAGACGTGGTAGGCGAGGAGCGCGTCCAGCCGGCCGCAGCGGGCGATCTCGCGCTCAAGCGCCGGATCCCACCACAGGTGGTAGACGTCGACGGCGACGCCAACCTGCGGCGACTGCAGCTCCTCGACCAGGTCGTTGGCCTGGCCGAGCGTGTTGATCGCGGAGCGGGCGTCGGCGTACATGGGGTGCAGCGGCTCGATGGCGAGCTTCACGCCCGCGGCGGCGCACTCGGGCAGCAGCGCGGCGATGCCGTCGCGGATCTGCCGGCGGGATTCCGGGAGTGGCTGGCCGGGGACGGCGCCGCAGACGAGGACGATGAGCGGGGCGCCGAGCGCGTGCGCCTCGGCGATGGCGCGGCGGTTGTCGTCGAGCGCCTTCCGGCGTCCGGCGGAATCCGGCGCCGGAAAGAAGCCCCCGCGGCAGAGCGAAACGACCGACAGCCCATGCGCGCGCAGCATCGCGCCGGTCTTCGCGATGTCGCGGCCCGCGAGCGCGTCGCGCCAGACGGTGATGCCCTTCACGCCCGCGGCCGCGAACTTCGTCGCGGCGACCTCGATCGCCCACGGCTTGGTGGTGATGGTGTGGACGCAGAGGCGTGCGAGATCCGGGAGAGGGGAGGTGATCATGGGGTCTTTTCCTCTTTCTCTTCAATCTCCCGGGCGGGAGAAAGATTGGGAGAACGAGGAAAGAGAAAGATTGGCGGGGATTACTTCAGGCACCCAAAGAAGGTGTAGTACGGCTTGTTTTCGATGAGGCGCTGGACGAGAAGGGCGACCTCGCGCAGGTGGTAGTCGCCCCACATGCAGGCCTCGCCGCAGGGAACGGCGTGGCCGGGCGGGATGTAGTCCCAGCCGTTGGGCCGGTGGTAAACGGCGTGAAGCAGGAGGCCGTGGTGCTGCGGATCGAGGCCGAGGTAGGCGTCGCCCAGCAGCGTGCGGAGCGTGGTGAGGCCGGCCTGCCAGTAACGCGCGCCGTCAGTGGATTTCTCCCCGAGGTACCGGCCGAGCCGCAGGAGGCCCTGCGCGCCGATGGCGGCGGCGGAGCTGTCGACCGGTTCGTGGTCGTTGAAGATCTCGGCCGGGCGCGCGCGCCAGTCGCCGAGTCGGTGGAGATTCGGCGCGCCGCCGTCCCAGTACGGAATGCCGTCGAGCGCGGTGTGCGCGATGTACCAGTCGCAGGTGGCGCGGGCGCCCTTCAGGAGGAGCGCCTCCCAGTGCGCGCGGCCGCCGAGCGACGCGAGTTCCGCGTCCGGCACGGTCCGCAGGAACTCGAGCTCCTCGGCGAAGCCCACCATGGCCCACGCGAGGCCGCGCGTCCACGTGGTGAAGCCGGAGAAGCCCTGCTGGGAATTCGGGCAGCGGAAGCGTCCGTCGGTGCAATTGAAGATCGCCTCGTGGGTGGTGCGGCCGCGCTCGGCGGGCACGTCGTAGCTGTCGCGGCCCTCGCCATAGTAGAGGGAGTATTTCGCCGTGGCGGCGATGTGCTGGAGGCCGCGCTCGAGGAGCGAATGGGCGGCGTCGTTCTCGCCCATGAGCCGGTGGCCGAGGCGGTGGGCGACCATGAGGATGCGGACGGAGCGGATCGTGTCGACGAACAGCGAGTGCGGGCCGTTGAACGAGTGGATGTAGCCGCCGCCGCCGTGGATGGTCGACCAGCGGGCGGCCTGGACGGCACCGGACACCTTCAGCGCGAGCGCGCAGAAGTCGACCTGGTCGGCGGGCAGGCGGCCCTCGCGCTGGAGGCGCAGCCAGTTGCCGTAGGTCGAGAGGTTGTTGAAGCCGTGGTCGTGCACGCCGGTGTGCGACACGTGCGAGGCCATGCGCTCGACCGTCAGCCGGCGGGCCTGGTCGGCGAAGCGTTGCTCGCCGGTGGCGTCGAACTGCAGGAAAGCCGAGCCGTAGTTGAAGCCCTCGGTCCATTCGGTCCAGCCGCGCGTGGTGTACTTGCCGGCGGCGGTGAAGACCGGGGAGCCCTTGGCGGGGTCGTATTCCTTGAGGATGAGGTCGATCTTCCGGCCGGAGAGTTGCCAGAACCGCTGGAGGGCGGGGGCGAGCGCGGCGGGGGTCAGGGCGTGGTCGATTTGCATGGGGGTAACGGGGAGCGGCGAGGGGGCGGGACGGGAGTGGCGGGTCGTCAGTACCGCTTGTCCTTCCGCAGGTGCAGGATCACGAACGCGGAGTCGGCGAGGGCCTCGTAGCCGTGCTGCTGGATGGCGTCGAACTGGATGCTGTCGCCGGCGCCGAGCTCGACGGTCTCGTGCGGCAGGGTGAGGCGGATGCGGCCGCTGGTGACCCAGCAGACCTCTGTGTCGTCGTGATGGATCTCCGGCCGGTTGACCTTCGCGCCCCGCGGGGCGGAACCGAGGTGGGCGACGACGTTGGCGTACTTCACCTGGCGGAACCTGAAGTCGCCGGAACGGTACGACTTCTCGGCCGTGCGGTGGGCGAGGGCGGACTCGCACAGGGCGAGCAAGTCGGTGGCGCTGAGGCCGAAGGCCCGGGCCAGCCGGTAAAGCGTGTCGAGCTCCGCGGACTGCTGGTTGCGCTCAAGCTTCGAGATGACCGCGACGGAGACGCCCGACGCCTCGGACAGCGCGGCCAGCGTCAGTTCGCGCTGCTCGCGCAGCGTGCGCAGAACGGAAAAGTCGAATTTCGGGGCCGGGCGGGGCATTTCGTGGGAAGAAAGAATCAGGCATATAATTATCGTCAACGAAAAATCCAACTCACCGCCATCGCAGGGCACAACGTCACGTATTGCGTGACATCATCGGGTTGGTGCACGGGGTGTGTCGCGGGAGGGCCTATGTCACGTATTACGTGACGTTGGCGCCGAGTCGGGCGGCCCATTGGCGCCGACCTTCCGGGTTCCTGGAACGCAAACCGCCCGCCGCCCGGCGCCATCTGCGGGACAACGTCCTGACGACCCACCGCTAGATGAGTTCGCTGAGCTTCCGGGCGGCCGGTTTGAGCGGCACCAGGTCGGTGAGGGTCACGGGCTGGTTGCGCTTGATGGACTCCACGCCCGCGATGCCGACGAGGATGGAGGCGGCGCCCTGCTCGTGGCCGGCGAACCGCCCGAGCGGGTCGGTGGCGGCCTTGCCAGGCGAAAAGAACGCGCGGCAGAGGATCTCGTCCGCGCCGCCGTGCGCCCCGGCGCCCTTTTCCACCGGCACGAGGTAGCTGGGCTTGAAATGCGGGTA
>CAYMSE010000074.1:0-2576 GCA_964392935.1 uncultured Oleiharenicola sp. | reverse complement strand
CGTCCGGATCCTTCACGGCGAAGGAATGGCAGACCGGAAACTCGTTCGGCCCCCACGCGAGCGGCACGCCGGCGGCGCGCACCGCCGCCAGTGCCTCCTCGTAGTTCGTCACTTCGATCGCGATGCCCGGCGAGGGGGCATGGTTGGTGGACGGCATCTTGAAATTCGTGATCGCCAGCGCGCTCGGCCCGCCGAGGTCGAACTCCACCCACCACTGGCCCGGGGCGAATTCCATCTCCGCGCAAACCGGCAGGCCGAGCGTCTCGTGGTAGAAGCGACGCGCCCGGTTGACGTCCGACACGTGGTAAAGGGCGAAGGCGATTCCGACGGGCTGGAGGGCGGGACGGGGGATTGAGCTCATGGGAGAACAATAACAGACGGCTGTGACAGCGCCATGTCAGGAGTGTTTCTGGCGCCGGTCGCGCCGGGCGTGCGTTGCAAGCACGCGGTAGTGCAATTGCACGAGCCCGTCGGGATACGCGCGGCTGCGCCGCAAGGCGAGGGCCGTGGTGGTTTCCGCCGGGCGAAACAGCGGAATCCCGGCGCCCAGCAGCACCGGCACCTGCGTCAGGATGATCTCATCCACCAAACCTGCGGCGAAGCACTCCCGCGCTGCCTCGCCGCCACCGACCAGCCAGACGTTGCGCCCGGGCCGGCGCTTCTCGCGTCGCAACCAGGCCGCCACCGGCCCGCGGACGAAGCTGACGCGCGCGTCGCGCCGCGTCCCCGGACGCCGGGTGAGAACGTGGCAGCGCTTGTCGCCGTAGGGCCACGGACCGAGCGTGAGCGACAATTCGTAGGTCTTGCGTCCCATGACGAGCGTATCGACGCCGCGCAGAAATCGGGCGTAGCCGTAATCCTGACGCCCGGTCGGAACCGGGAGCCAGTCGAGCCCGCCATCAGGGCGGGCGATGAATCCGTCGAGACTGGCAGCGACGTAGTAGATCAATCGGCGCATGGAGCAGATCACCGCACGGACTTGGGATCGAAGTGCGGATTGTGGATGAGACCGAAGATGTTGCCGCAAGGGTCCAACACCGACGCGCACACAATCCCGCCACCGACATCCTTGGGTTCCTCGTGCACCCGGGCGCCGAGGGCCAGCAGCCGGCTGAACTCGGCGCCGATGTCCGCCACGCCCCAGAGTGCCACGACGCCGCCGGGCGCCGGGGTCGGCGGCGCGTCGGGCACGAGGCCGAGTTCAAAGCCGCCGACGTTGAAGCCGACGTAGAACGGCTCGTCGAAATACGGCGCGACGCCGAGCGCCTGGGTGTACCAGGCCTTGGCGCGCGCCAGGTCGGGGGCCGGATAGGCCGCGGTGCGGAGTCCTTGGATCATGGCGGGGGCGGGTCAGCGGGCTTCCGGCGGCAGCGGCAGCGAGGCCTGGCCGAAGACGTATTTCCAGCCGGCGGGCGTGCGGACGTAGGTGTCGCTGAACCACAGCTTGTAGTCGAAGGCCTTGCCGTCCTTCGCCGTGCCCTTGATCCACAGCTTGGCCGTCACGACGGCCGTGTCGCCCCAGACGCGCACCGTCTGCGTGCCCGGCTCCTCGTCCTGCTGCTCGTAGGTGCGCTCGCGATTGAGCGCCGCATCGAGGTGATCCGGCCGTGTGAACACCTTGCCGCGACCGGTGACGAGGATCATGTCCTCGGCCTGGATCCGCGCGATGGTGGCGGCATCGTTGCGCTTCACCGCGGCTTGGAACTCGGTGTCGAGCGCGGCGACGACCTTTGCCTCGTCGGCCGCCGCGGCGCCGGCGGACGGGACCACGCCGAGCGCCAAAACGGCGGCCAGCAGGGTGACGTGGGGGAGAAAACGGGCGGCGGGGTATTCGAGCATGCCGCCATCGTACCACCCCGCCCTGACAGCCCTATGTCAGGAGCGATTTCGGCCGCGAACACCCGGCGCTAATCGAGGCGCGCGGCCCCCCCGGCGGACACGCCGTCCTCGTGCCGTTGCGCCACGCGTTCCGCCGCCTGCCGCACCAGCTCGCGCAACTCCGGCGGACCGACCGCTTCCGCCCGGTCGCCGAACGACAGCAGCCACTGCGCGGTCCACTCGAGCGAGATGGTGAACAGGGTGAACTCGGCCCCGCCGTCGCGCTTCAGCTCCTCGACGAGCGTCGCATAGCTTTCGCGCTGCGCCCGCTCCTGCGCGCGCCGGTGGAACCACACGCGCACCGGCAGGCTCTCGTCGCCCGCGACGAATCCGCTCATGTGGTCCGTCAGCGAAAAATCCTCGCGGGGCTGGAAGCCGACCGGCAGCTGCTCGAGACGGCGGATCCGGTCGACGCGGAAATGGCGGATGCCCTCGCGCAGCCGGCACCACGCCACGAGGTACCAGCCGCCGCCGTAGAACACCACGCCCAGCGGCTCGACGTCGCGCTGGGTCTCCTGGTCGCGCTCGAGCCCGTGGTAGACGATGCGCAGCACGCGCCGCTGCACCACGCCCTGCTGCACGGGCAGCAGCCAGCGCTGGGCGCTGTCCGCCGGGTTGCGCCCGGCCCGGCCGCGCACGATGGTGCGGCTCACCAGCTTCTCGACGTGGTCCTGGCGGTCGCGGGGCAGCACCGCGCG
>CAYMSE010000073.1:0-7939 GCA_964392935.1 uncultured Oleiharenicola sp. | reverse complement strand
CTACTGTCGCGCCCGCCCAACCCTGCCACGCCATGATCGAAGCCGCCACCCCGTCCGCCCCCGCCCGGCCCGCCACGCCGGCTGCCAGTCGTCCGCTCTACGTCGAGCTCGCCGACTCCCTCCAATCCCTCGTCGAACAGGGCACGCTCCGCCCCGGCCACCGGGTGCCGTCGGTGCGCATCATGTCGCGGCAGCGCGACGTGAGCATCGCGACCGTGCTCCAGGCGTACACCGTGCTGGAGAACCGCGGCTATCTCGAGGCGCGGCCGCAGTCGGGCTCCTACGTGCGGCCGCGGCCGCCGAGCTTCGCGCCCGAGCCGCGCATGGCGAAGCCGATGGCCAAGCCGTCGTACGTCGGGGTCAACGACCTCACCGCCGAGGTGCTGGCCTACGCGTCGAACTCGGACTACGTGCCGTTCGGCTCGGCGTGCCCGCACCACAGCCTCTTCCCCGCCAAGAAGCTCGCGCGCATCCTCGGCTCGGTCGCCCGGCGCGATCCGACGCTGCTGGTGCGTTCCAGCCTCAACGCCGGCTACGAGCCGCTGACGCGCGAGATCTCACGGCGCTACCTCCAGGCCGGCGTGCCCCTGGCGCACGACGAGCTCGTCGTGACCACCGGCTGCACCGAAGCGCTCAACCTCTGCCTGCGCGCCGTGACCAAGCCGGGCGACACCATCGCCATCGAGACGCCCGCCTACTTCGGCTTCCTCGAGATCATCCAGAGCCTCAACCTCCGCGCGCTCGAGATCCCGACCTCCACCCGCGAGGGCATCTGCCTCGACGCGCTCCGCACCGCCATCGAGCAGAACGAGGTGAAGGCCGTCATGGTCATGCCCAGCTTCCACAATCCCGTCGGCTCCCTCATGCCCGACGAGAAGAAGCAGCGGCTCTACGACCTGCTCTGCGAGTACGACCTGCCGGTCATCGAGGACGACATCTACGGCGACACCCATTTCGGCGACCTGCGCCCCAAGCCGCTCAAGGCCTGGGACCGCGACGGCCGCGTGATGCTGTGCTCGTCGTTCGGCAAGACGCTCGCGCCGGGCTTCCACATCGGCTGGGCGGCGCCGGGCCGCTACCTCGAGCGCGTGAAGCGCCTGAAGTTCACCAACACCATGGGCACGCCCCTGGTGCTGCAGAAGGCGCTCGCCGAGTTTCTCCGCGACGGCGGCTACGACCACCACCTGCGCGCGCTGCGGCGCGCGTACCACCAGCACCTGCACCTGTTCGCCCAGGCCATGCAGAAGTACTTCCCCGAGGGCACGCGCTACAGCCGGCCGCAGGGCGGCAACTTCATCTGGGTGGAACTGCCCGCGAAGGTCGACACGCTGCGCCTGCGCAAGGACGCGCTGAAGCACCGGATCAACACCGCGCCCGGCAGCCTTTTCTCCGTGAAGGACCGCTACCGGCACTGCCTCCGGCTCAGCTGCAGCGTGCCGTGGTCCGACGAGATCGAGGCCGCACTGCGCACGCTCGGCGACCTGATCAAGCAGCAGCTGTGAGGCGCCGCTGAATTCCCCGCTCGGTTTCCGGGCCTTCCCGGAACCGGCCCCGCCATTCATCGTCCCGCCATGTCCGCTTCTCCCGCCTCGCCCAGCCGCACCGCGCTCGTCGCGGGCTTCGCCGCGATCTACCTGATCTGGGGCTCCACCTACCTGGGCATCCGGGTGGCGGTGGAAAGCATCCCGGCGTTCCTGATGGCGAGCATCCGCTTCTTCGTCGCCGGCACCATCGTCGCCACCTTCATCGGCCTGACGCGCGGCTTCCGCGCCAAGCCGCACCAGTGGCGCGACAACGCCATCATCGGCGGCCTGCTCTGCCTCGGGGGCAACGGCCTCGTGTCCTGGGCCGAGGTCCGGGTGCCCTCGGGCATCGCCACGCTCATCATCTCGGCCGGCCCCGTGTTCATCGTGCTCATGGACTGGGCGGTCCATGCGTTCTTCCGCGACGGCAAGCGCGGGACGCGCCCGCCGCCCGTCACGTTCGTCGGGCTGGCCCTCGGCTTCCTCGGCCTGGCCATCCTCGTCGGGCCCGACGTGCTCGCCACCGGCGTGGGCGGCCTCGACCCGTGGCGCGTGCTCGGGCTGCTCGGCGCGACGTTCTTCTGGGGCGCGGGCATGATTTACATGCGCTACGCCCACGACCCGGCCGAGCCGTTCACCGCCTCGGGCATCCAGATGCTCACCGGCGGCGTGTGGCTGCTCGCCACCAGCGCGCTGACGGGCGAACTGGCGCACTTCGATGCGGCGGCGGTCAGCGCGCGCTCGGTCGGCGCCTGGAGCTACCTGGTCGTCTTCGGCTCGCTCATCGGCTTCAGCACCTTCACGTGGCTGATGAAACACAGCACGCCGGCCAAGGTGTCCACCTACGCCTACGTGAACCCCATCGTCGCCGTCTTCCTCGGGTGGTTCGTCCTGCACGAACGGGTGAGCCCGCGCATCTTCCTCGCCGCCGCGATCATCATCGCCGGCGTCGTGATCATCACGGTCACGAAGAACCGCAAACCCGCCACCGCGTCGTGAGCCCCGTCCGCCTCGCCCTCGTGGGCGACTATTCGCCGCCGGTGGTCGCGCACGACGCGATCGAGCGCTCGCTGCGCCTGCTGGCCGCGCGCCCGGGCCGGCCGCTCGTCTGGCACTGGCTCGGCACCGACGCGATCGTCGACGCGCCGCGCCAGCTCGCGGGCTACGCGGGCGTCTGGTGCGTGCCGGCCAGCCCGTACCGCAGCATGGACGGCGCGCTCGCCGCGATCCGCTTCGCCCGGGAGGCGGGTCGGCCGTTCCTCGGCACCTGCGGCGGTTTCCAGCACGCGCTGATCGAGTTCGCCCGCGACGTGCTGGCGCTGCCGCACGCCGACCACGCCGAATCAGCCCGGGCGGAACCTCACGCGATAGGCGACATTCCCCGGACGCCCGAGCTGGTGATCACGCCCCTCGCCTGCTCGCTGGTCGGACACCGGGGTGAGATCAAGTTCACGGCCGGCTCCCAGCTTTTCCGTCTCATCGGACCGGTTGCCCACGAGGGGTTCCACTGCAACTACGGGCCCAACCCGCAGTATCGCGACCGCTTCGAGACCGCGGGGCTGCGGTTCACCGCCTTCGACGCAAACGGGGAGATCCGCGGCTTCGAACTGCCGGGGCATCCGTTCTTCATCGGGACGCTTTTCCAGCCCGAGCGCGCCGCGCTGACCGGCCCGGTCCATCCGCTGGTCGAGGCCTTCGTCAGCGCCGCCGGCAATGCCGCCTGACGATCCCGCTAGTCCATCCAGCCCTTGAGCGCGTCGCGGAGCTGTTGTCGGGCGCGGTACAGGCGGTTCTCCACCGCCTTGGGCGTGCAGGCGAGCGCCGCGGCAATCTCGTTCACCGACTGCTGCTCGTATTCGAAGAGCACGAGCGCGCTCCGCAGGTCCACGGGCAGCGCGGCGACCGCCCGCTGCACGGCGGCGGCCCGCTCGCGCCCGACGGCCTGCGCCGCGGCCGACGACGCCTGCGCCGACTCGTCCGCCGCGTCGCCGCCGGCATCGGTCCAGGCATCCAGTGACAGCGCGGGACGGCGGCGCCACCAGCGCAGCCGGTTTCTCGCCTGGTTGGCGGCGATGGCAAAGCACCAGGTGGAGAATTTCGCGCCGGGACGGTAGGTCGCCCGCTTGGCGAAGACCCGCACGAACACCTCCTGAGCCAGGTCCTCCGCCTCGGTGGGGTTCCCCACCAGCCGGACCAGGAAGCGCTTCATTGGAATTTCCCAGCGCTGCATCAAGGGCGCCAACGCCGCCTCGTCCCCGGCCTGCAGGCGGAGCATCCACTCCTCGTCGCTCGGCGAGGCGCCGGGTTCGGTTTCCATGCGTCAGGGCTGGCGGCCCAAATCCAGCGGGGGCGCCATCTGATGGTCGAACTCCGCGATCTTCGGCAGGACCATGGCGAGATAGCGCCGTCCGTCCTCGGGTGACATGAGGGCCGCGACTTTCCGCACGTGGGCACCGATGGCCGTCTCGCAGGTGGTGCGGAGCTCGGCCAGCGTCCGCTCGGCCTCGGCGGCGGCGGCCGGGTCGGCGTCGTGCCGCGCCCGCAGCGCGTCGCGCGCCTGCGTGGCCGCCTTGATCCGCCGGCAATGTTCCTCGCAGCCCGGCGCGTAGTCGTCGTGCAGTTTCTTGATCGCCTCGAACTGCCGGTCAGTCAGGTGGAAGTCCGCGCGCAGCCACGCCATGGCATCGTGCCGCGCGACGGCGGCGTGCAGGGCCGGCGCGCTGCTCAGGCGGTAGCAGAACGCACCGGTGGCGACCGCCGCGACCGCAAGCACGAGCAGGCTCTGCCCGAGGCGTTTCATTGCCTGAGCACGGCCTGGACGCGCGGGTCGAGCTCGACCAGATAGGTCGTCACGATCGCCTCGCGGTCCGCCTGGATGTGAACCTGGGCCAGCGCGCGGCCGGCGAGACCGGCGACGCCAAGCGTGAGCACGGCGGCAACGGTCCACGCGGCGAGGTGCGTCCGCAGGTAGGCCGCCCAGGAGACGTCGGGCGGCCGCTGGATGCGCTGCCAGACGGCGTGGCGGAAGCCGGGATCCGCCGGCGGTTTCACCCGCCATTCGTGCAGCATCTTCGGGAGGTCATCACGGGAAGTGTTCATGGGGATTGCACAAAGTAATACACCTTTCGCGGCGAAATCACTCAGGAATAAATTCCGCGGCGAATATCGAGTGATTCCGCGCCGGGCGGTGTATGACCGGTAGACCACCGCGCAATCCGCCCGGCCCACAAATCAAGACCCATCCGCACAATGAAAACCACCCGCCTCCTCCTCGCCGCCGCGCTGCTCGCCAGCCTCACTTCGCTCAGCTTTGCCGGCCCCGGCATCGACTACTGGAACCGCATGAGCCAGAATGCCAAGAACCGCCCCGCCGCCCCGGCCAAGGCCACGAACGACGCCAAGGCCGCGACCCAACCCGCCGCCCCCGCCGCTGCGTGCGTCGCCTGCAGTTGCAGCGCGAAGAAGGGTTGATGGTCCCGACCAGCCCGCCACCGATCCAGCCGCCGTCGCCGACGGGGCTGGATTGTTGTTGGCGCTCGTCTAGCCTGCCCGCCGACCCTCGTTTCCGGTGAACCAGGTATCCCGCCCTGCCCGCTTCCCGGCGCTGCCCCGGTAAGATTCGCTCACTTTCATCCGTCCCCGTCTCCGCCCATGAAACTACTTCTCACCTTCCTCACTTTCTCCCTCAGCGTCCTCTTTCTCGGGGCCGCGGAAACCGGCCACGACCACGCGGCCGTGTACCAGTGCCCGATGCACCCGTGGATTAAGTCCGACAAACCCGGCGCCAAGTGCACGATCTGCGGCATGGCCCTCGTGGCCGCCGCCAACGGCGGCGAGGCCGCCGCGGCCGATCCGAACCTCGTCTCGCTCACCGCGGGCCAGGTCGCCGTCACCGGCGTGCAGACCACCGCCGTCACCCGCGGCCCGCTCGTGCGCACGCTGCGGGTCAACGGCGTGATCGACGACGACGACACGCGCCACCGCATCCTCACCGCCCGCGTGCCGGGCCGCGTCGAGAAACTCTTCATCAACTACGTCGGCGCCGAGGTGCACGAGGGCGACCCGCTCGCCACCATCTACAGCCCCGAGATGCTCACGGCCCAGCGCCAGTATGTCGAACGCCTCAAGGCCGGCACCACCGCGTTCACCGCCTCCGACCGGTCCGCCGCCCGCGAGCACCTGCTCGAACTCGGCCTGACCGAGGAGGAGGTCGTCATCCTCGAGCACACGCTGCAGCCGACCGCGATGGTCAACATCCGCGCCCCGATGTCCGGCACGGTGGTCGCGCGCCACGTCTACGAGGGCCAGCAGATCAACTTCGAGAAGAACGAGGCGGGCACCCGGCTCTTCGAGATCGGCGACTTCGAGCTCATGTGGTTCATGTTCGACGCCTACGAGCCCGACCTCGCCTGGCTGCGCCCGGGGCAATCGGTCGAGGTCTCCGCGCCGTCGCTCGCCGGCCGCATCCTCGTCGCACCGATCGATTTCATCGACCCCAACCTCAACGAGGCGACCCGCACCGCGAAGGTGCGCGTTGTGCTCCCCAACCGCGACCGCGCCCTCTTCCACAAGCAGACCGCCAGCGGGCGCGTCCGGCTCGAGCTCCCCGACGTGCTGCTCGTCCCGCGCTCCGCGGTGCTGCAGCACAGCGGGCGCCCGGTGGTGTTCGTCCAGCAGGGCGCGAGCGCCTACGCCGCGCGCCAGGTGCAGCTCGGCCGGATCGGTAATACGACGGCCGAGGTGGTCGGCGGACTCGCCGCCGGCGACCGCGTCGTCACGCAGGGCGCGCTCGTCCTCGACGGCCAGGCCCAGCTGGCCCACGCCGCGCTGGGCGGGGAGCACGAACCGGTCGAAACCCCGCCGGTCCGGGTCTCGGCCGCGACCCCGGATCCCGACGCGGCCGCCTACGCCGCGCTGCGGACGCTCTCGCTCGCCGGGGCCGACGCCGCGTCCGCCCTCGCCGGCGACGACCTCGCCACCTACCGGCAGAACCTCCCCGCGCTGCGCGAGGCGCTGGCGAACTACTTCAAGGCCTTCGCCCCGGCCGCCCGCGGCCCGCTGGCGGAATTCAAGGACGCGCTGCGCGACCCGGCCGACCTCCCGGCCGCCCGCCGCGCCTTCGAGCCGTTCAGCACCGCGCTGGTCGATCTCGCCCGCAGCGAGCATGTCCACCACCGCGAGGGCCTGCACGTCTTCCAGTGCCCCATGACGCCCGTGCTCGGCACCGGCCGCTGGCTGTCGCGCGGCGGGGACGTGCGCAACCCGTTTTTCGGTTCCGCCATGCTCAAGTGCGGCGACGAGCTCGACTGAGGCCCCGCCATGATCAACCACATCATCCGCTGGTCGCTCCGCAACCGCTTCATCGTCCTGGCGGCGTTCCTCGCGCTGTGCGCGTGGGGCGTCGTCGCGATCACGCGCGTGCCGATCGACGCCATCCCCGACCTGTCGGAAAACCAGGTCATCGTCTACGCGGACTGGCCCGGCCGCAGCCCGCAGGAGGTCGAGGACCAGATCACCTACCCGCTCAGCGTCTCGCTCCAGGGCCTCGCCGGCGTGAAGACCGTGCGCGCCACCTCGATGTTCGGCTTCTCGTTCCTCACGGTGATCTTCGAGGACAAGGTCGACACGTACTTCGCGCGCACGCGCGTGCTCGAGCGGCTCAATTCGCTCGGCACCCTCCTGCCGGAAGGCGTGGTCGCGCGGCTCGGACCCGACGCCACCGGCCTCGGCTGGGTCTACCAGTACTACCTCAAGGACGACTCCGGCACGCAGGACCTCGGCTCGCTGCGGGCGCTGCAGGACACGTTCGTGCGGTACCAACTCGCCTCGGTGCCGGGCGTGGCCGAGGTGGCCAGCGTCGGTGGCTTCGTGCGCCAGTGGCAAGTGGAGGTCTCCGCGCTCAAGCTGAAGCAATACGGCCTCATGCTCGGCGAGGTGATGGACGCCGTCGCGGCCAGCAACCGCAACATCGGCGGCAAGACGCTCGAGGAAAACGGCGCTGAGTACATCGTGCGCGGCGTCGGCTTGGTGCAGGATGCCGCCGACCTCGAGTCGATCGTGCTGCAGCCGCGCGCCGGCACGCCGCTGCTGCTGCGCGACGTGGCGACCGTGCGCATCGGCGGCGACTTCCGCCGCGGCGCGCTCGACGTCAACGGCCGGCAGGTCGTGGGCGGCATCGTGGTCATGCGCTACGGCGAGAACGCCTGGCGCGTGATCCAGGACGTGAAGGCCCGCCTCGCCCAGATCGCCCCGGGCCTCCCGGCCGGCGTCAGCGTGCAGCCGTTCTACGACCGCAGCGACCTCATCGGCCGCGCCATCGGCACGCTCAAGCACGCGCTCACCGAGGAGATCCTCCTCGTGACGCTCGCACACATCCTGTTCCTCTTCCACTTCCGCAGCATCCTCATCGTCACGCT
>CAYMSE010000072.1:0-5386 GCA_964392935.1 uncultured Oleiharenicola sp. | reverse complement strand
TCGTACCTGCAGTCGCAGGACGGCGTGCTGAAGGTCGCGGGCAAGGTCCTCGAACGCATGAGCGAGTTGAAGACCCTCTACAGCGATCCGACCAAGAACACCGATGACCTCGCGAACTATGATTCCGAGTTCACCGCGCTGCAGTCGGAGCTCTCCTCGCTCACCAGCGAGAAGTTCAACGACGTGTCGCTGTTCGGCAGCTCCAGCCTGTCGGTCAACGTGTCCGAGGACGGCGCCCAGAGCGTCTCCCTCTCGGGCCGCGACCTCGCCGGCACGGCCGCGGGCGTGGGCAGCCTCACCGCGACCACGGTTGATTCGCTCGCCGACATCAACCTGAGCGACATCACCGATGCGATCCAGAGCGTCGCGACGTTCCGCGCCGAAAACGGCGCCGAGCAGAGCCGCCTGGGCTTCGCCTCGGAGGTGCTCACGGTCAACAAGGCCAACCTCGAAGCCGCCAACAGCCGCATCACGGATGTCGACGTCGCCGAGGAGAGCACGCAGCTCGCCCGCTGGAACATCCTGGTCCAGTCCGGCACCGCGATGCTCGCCCAGGCCAATCAGAGCTCGCAGGTCGCCCTGCGCCTGATCGGCTAACCGGTCTCCAGTCAGTGGTTGTTCTGATTCGCCCAACCACGCCGGCCGCCCGCCAGGGCGGCCGGTCCTGGGCGGCGGAACGGTCACCGTCGGGTTGACATACCCCCGGGTCCTGCAAGGGACCTGCTCTATCCGTCAAGAAGCCTCCGGGTCCCACCCCCGGAGGCTTTTTGCGTTGGGGCAGATTGCATGGGACGGATAGGACCGATGCGACCGATGGAAGCCAACCGGGTGCGTTCGCGCGACCGGACCCTGAGGTATCCATTCATCCTATCCGCCCTATCAGTTGTATTCAACCACCCCCGCCTACGCTGCGTTCGCCAGGGCCGAGGCCACGACCGTGCCGACGGTCTCGTGCGCATTGAAGTGGTCGTAGATCAGCTTCCGCTCGGCCGTGCTCATCGCGAGGGCGCATTCGCAGGCCTCCGCCAGCGCCGTGAGGTCGCCGTGCGGATAGCGCACGATCAGGCCCGCGGTGTGCAGGTCCTCCAGGCGCCCGCCCTGCCGCGAGTCCTCGCTCAGGGGCACCATGCCGAGGCAGCCCGACCAGAACGGCCGGTCGGTGTGCGCGGCGCTCATGGTCGGCGTGGCGAACATCCGGCCCTCGGGGCAGAGGCCGACCTTGTAGCGGTTGAGCTCCCGCCGCGCGTCGACCGGCGTCGAGTGGTCGTGCGAGGCGACGAAGCGGTCCCGAAACTTTCCCGCCAGGAACTCGAGCTGGCGCCGCCGGTGCGGCGTGAGGCCGAGTTGCGACCCGAGGAAATAGATCCTGGCCTCCGGGGCGGGATTGAACGCCGCCTCGCCGGGCAGGAAGTTCGCCACCCAGCTGCGGTGCAGCGTGACGCAGCCCGGGCGCAGCCGCGCGCGGCCCTCGTCGGCCAGGGGCAGCTCGTCGTGGATGAGCACGTCGAGGTACGGGGCGATGGCGTTGAAGCACGGCATGCGGCGGCTCGCCTCGTCGAAGGCGTAGAACAGGTGGCGCACGCGCCGGCCCGCCAGCAGCGCGAACACCTTGCCGGCCAGGTCGCCGAGCGCCTGCGGCTGGTGGGCCATCGTGACCAGCCAGCGTTCCTCGCCCGGCTCGCGCGGGGCGGCGGCGACATCCAGCACGCCCGCCTTGCCGGTGATCCAGGCGGGGAGGAATTCGATCCCGTCGTGGTGCATCGCCGCGAAGCACCGCGCGTTCGCCGCGTACCAGTCGCAGTCGAGCCGCGCCTTCCGCAGGAGGTCGTCGTCCCGCGGGTTCGCGACCTGCGCGCGGAGGTTCAGGCCCGGCACGCGCGCAAGGTAGTCGGCCACGGGCTCCAACCCCCCGGCCCAGGTGTTGAAGTAGCAGATGCGAACGCGACGAACGGAGGGCGAGACCATAGACGTCGGGGCCTCTTGCAGCTTTGATGCCGCGAATCCAAAAAAATGCGCACTTAATTGGTTGTAAGCTACTAACGCTATTTATCCTGCCCCGTCCGGATGCGATCCCCACAACCGTCCGAGGACCGTGCAAAAATTGCCGAAGTTCGGCGGTGATCCGACCGCGGCCGCGGAAATCCGGACCGCCCTCAGCAGGGCGCCGCGAGTCGGCGCGAGCGGTGCCGCCACGCCGTCCGGGTCTTCTCCCCCGCCCCCGCGCTCCCGCCGTTCGGGCGCGCCGAGCGCGCCGGCGGGCGACAAGCGCCGTGGAGCGTGGCGGCCAGGCCGGCCTCGAGCGAAATCTCGGCGGCGAAGCCGAATTCGGCCCGGGCGAGATCCGGCGCGCCGAGCGAATGGCGGATGTCCGTCGGCTTGGCGGCCGCATGCACGGCGACCGGGGCGCCGGCCGTCGACCCACGGAGAATCTGCAGCAGCCGGTTCAGGCTCGTCGCCTGCCCGGAGCAGATATTGACGACCCCGCTGTTCAGTTGCGGCGCGGAGATGGCGAGCACATTGGCCCTGGCGACATCGTCCACGGCAATGAAGTCCCGGGTCTGCTCGCCGTCGCCGTAAATCGTCGGGCTGGCGCCGGCCCGGAGCTTGTCGCAAAAAACAGAGATGACGCCGGAGTAAGGGGAACGCGGATCCTGCCGCGGTCCATAGACGTTGAAATAGCGGTGACAGCGCACGGTGAAGCCGTAGGCGGCCGCGTGCCCGAGCAGGAGCGACTCGGAAGCGAGCTTGGCGGCGCCATAGGGGCTGATCGGCCGCAGCGCGCCCGCCTGTTCGGAAAGCGGCAGCGCCTGCGCTTCGCCGTAGACCGCGGCGGACGAGGCGAAGACGACGCGCCCCACGCGGTGCGCCCGGGCGGCCTCGGCGACGAGCTGCGTGCCGCGCAGGTTGAGTTCAAATTGAGCCCGGGGTGCTGCACGCTCTCCTGCACGCTGACCAGCGCCGCCAGGTGGATGATGGCGTCCGGTCGGGTTTCCGCGGCAATCCGGTCGAGCACGCCCGCGGCGCAAAGGTCGGCCTCGACCAGCCGGAAACCGGGATGGGCGGAGGCGGAAGCGAGGTTGGCGCGGTGCCCGGTGCGAAAATTGTCGAGGCCGACGACGTTGTACCCGGCGGCCAGCAGGCGGTCGCAGGTGTGGCTGCCGATGAAGCCGGCGGCACCGGTGACGAGGACGGTGGCCATCATGCGGCGGTCAGTTCGCGCCGGGTCTTCAGCCGGTGCGGAACGAGGGTTTCGAGCAGCCGGCCGAGATCGGCGGCGTAGGCCGGCGCATTGACGAACTTGGGGCGCGCGGCCATGGCCGCCGCGATCCGCGCCTTGAGCTCGCCGCGGAATGCCGGCTCTGTGCCAAGCTTGATCGCCAGCGCCCGGTAGTCGGACTCGGACTCGGTGATCAGCTCCGGGATGCGCAGCTCGCGCACCAGCGCGGCGGCCATCCGGCTGCGGTGCGTCGTACCCTGCTGGATCACGGTCGGCAGGCCGATTTCGAGCGGGTCGATCACCGAAATGCTCCCGGAGAAGGGCGCCGTGTCGAGGTAGACATCGGCCACCTGCTCCAGCGCCTTGACGTCGGCCCGCGTCGGCAGCGAGTTGACCAGCACGATCCGGCTGCGGGCCACGCCGTGGCGGGCGAGGATCTCCGTCAGCGTCCGGTCGAATTGCTTGACCGGGAAGTTGCTGGTCCAGTTCGGATTGAACGGCAGCAGCACCAGCTTCGAGCGCGGAACGGCGGCGAGGATCTTCGCCCACGTCTCCTGCATTTCGGGCAGGATCTTGAAGCAGGCCGCGGCGTTGAGGAAGACCACGTCGTCCGGCGCCAGCCCCAGGCGGGCGCGATCGTACGCGCCGGTCTTGGCCGGCGCTTCGACGGTGTAGTCGAGGCAGCCCGGCGCGCCTTCGCAGAAATGGAGCTTCTCGGAGAAGTGTTCCTCGAGTCCCGCGCAGTCGGTGAACGTGCCGCTCAGGTAACCATCGATGTTTCGCAGCCCGGTGCTGATCGGCGAGCAGTACGACGCGAGCTGGACCGGCGCCAGCCGATGCAGCGCGAGCAGCGCCACCTGGTTGGTGACGGCCGTGATGTTCGTGCCGACGATCGCGATGTCCAGCGCCGCCTCACGCAGCAATTTCACCTGCTGGCCCAGGCCGGACGGCAGCACGGTGAACGAGTCGGCCTGCGCGCGACAGTAATCTTCGACCGGGCCCGGGTTGCGGCCGACCGCGAAGAGGCAGACCTCGAAACGGCTCCGGTCGAGCTGCAACGTTGGCAGCGTGACGTGCGTTTCCGTCTGCGCGCCGAAATGGGCGTTGATGAAGCCGACCTTGATCCGCCGGCGGTCCCTCGGACGCCGCGGGAGCTTGGCGTCGATCAGCGCGCCCTGCTTCCGCAACACATATTCCAGGATCGCTCCCCGGTGCTCGGCGAGTTCGCGCAGGTTTCCGGTGCTGAAGTAAGCCGGGATGAAGTTCAACTGCCGGGCAAAACGTCCGGCGACGGCCACCGTCAGGGGCGCATCGGGCGAGGTTTCAATGCAACGCCGCACCTCCTGGGTCCACCGCAGCAGATGCTCGTGATACTGCTCCGCCTCGCCCGGCCGGACGAACACCTGCGGTGCCTGCAGCACGTAGTTGAGATAGTCTTCCCGCGCCCACGCGGGAACGCGGCCCGGCGGGACTGTCACGGAGCCGCCATGCGCGGGCACGCACAGCATCCGCGCGAGCAACGGCCGGACATCGACATCCGTCGCGGTGGTGCCCGTCGCGAGAGCTTCATCGAGGACCGCGACCTGGGCGGTGAGCTCTTCGGTCGGCGGCTCCGAGGGCAACCCACTGCGCGTTACTGCCCGGAACACACGGCCGAAGCTGCCGCGAAACAAGGCGTCCAGCTGGTCGACCGGCGCCGTCACCAGGAAATTCATCAGGCACTGCCGGAGCGCACGCATCTGCCCGGCCACCGCCGCGACGGCCGGCTCCATGGCGTAGGCGGCGCAAAGCTGCTCGATCGTCTGCACTTCGTCGGCGCCAAAAAATTCCTCCGGCGCCGGTGCAGCGGCTCGATGCGCCAGCGCCTCGGCCATGACCCCGAGCGTGGCGCGCAGCATGCCGGCGCCACTGAACCGTTCGGCGGCACGCTGCTTCGCGGCGGCGCCGAGCGCCTGCCGGCGGTGGGCTGAGTCGGCCAGGCCGGTCAACGCCTCCATCAAGGCCGCGACGGTTTTCGTCACGTTGACATTCGGGTCCGGGAGCAGGATTCCGGTCTCGCCCAGTTCCTCCGGGATCCCGCCGACGGCGCTGGCGACGACCGGCAAACCACGCGCCATGGCCTCGAGAATGCAGAGTGGCATCGCCTCGTAGAGCGTGGTCAGGACGAAG
>CAYMSE010000071.1:0-4665 GCA_964392935.1 uncultured Oleiharenicola sp. | reverse complement strand
TGGCGGGCCTCACCGCCACGCAGAAGAAGTCGGCCAAGGTGATCGACGCCAAGGGCCTCGTCGTGTGCCCGGGCCTCGTCGATATCCACGTGCACTTCCGCGAACCGGGCCAGACGCACAAGGAGACCATCCTCACCGGTTCGCAGGCCGCGGCCGCCGGCGGCTTCACGACCGTGGTGTGCATGCCGAACACGTCGCCGCCCGCCGACAACGCCGGCACGATCACCCTCATCAAGGCCGCCGCCGCCGCCGCGCCCGTCCACGTCTACCCGACCGGCTGCATCACCGTCGGCATGAAGGGCCAGCAGCTCGCCCCGCACGGCTCGCTCCAGAAGGCCGGCGTGGTCGCGATCACGGACGACGGCGCCTGCGTGCAGTCCAACGAAATCATGCGCCGCGCCGTGGAGTACGCGAAGATGTTCGACCTCACCGTGCTCGACCACTGCCAGGACGATTCACTGACCGACAAGGCGGTGATGAACGAGGGCGTCGTCTCGACCCGCCTCGGTCTCAAGGGCTGGCCGCACGCCGCGGAGGACATCATCGTCGCCCGCAACATCATCCTCTCCCAGTACACCGGCGCGCACATCCACATGCAGCACATCAGCTCGGCGAACTCCGTCGAACTGATGCGCCGGGCGAAGCGGGACGGCATCCGCGTCACCGCCGAGGCCACGCCGCACCACATCGCGCTGACCGAGGAGGCGCTCGGCACCTACGACACGAACCTGAAGATGAACCCGCCGCTGCGCACCGAGGCCGACCGCCGCGCGATCATCGCCGGCCTGCGCGACGGCACGCTCGACTGCATTGGCACGGACCACGCGCCGCACGCCCCCGAGGAAAAGGACCGCGAGTTCGACTACGCGCCCAACGGCATCATCGGCCTCGAGACCGCGCTGCCCGTGTGCCTCGACGTGCTCGTGCGCCGCAGCAAGTTCACGCTCAGCCACGTCATCGACCTGATGACCCGCAAGGCCGCCAACATCCTCAAGCTCCCCGCCGGCACGCTTGCCCCCGGGGCGCCCGCCGACGTCTGCCTCTTCGACCCGGCCGAAAGATGGAAGTACGACACCTACGGCGCCTTCTCCAAGTCGATCAATTCGCCCTGGGACAAGCAGGAGCTCACCGGCCGCGTAAAGACCACCATCGTCTCCGGCAAGATCGTCTTCCAGAATGGCAAGATGACCTGAGTCAGGTGCCGTTCGACGGCGACTCCGAGATTGCCGCGGCGGGTAGCGTCAGCCTTTCATTGTGCCGGGTCAGGCAATCTCATCATGAAACGGATCGTCCTTGTCCTGCTCCTGTTGCTCGGGTCCGTCCTGCGTGGTGATTCGTCACCCCGGTCAACTGCGTCGGTAGGCGGCCGACCCTACCCGATCCACGAGGAGGTGAAGCCGGTCCGCCGCACGAACCCGGTCGTTCCGTACGAGGCCGCAAAGGAAAGGCGCGGTGGCACGATTCGCGTGGGAGTGCTGATCGACGAGGCAGGCAAGGTGAAGCGGACCTACCGCGACAAGTCCGACGCCCAAGGGGACCTCGTCGCTGCCGCCCTCCAAGCGGTGCAAGAGTGGGAATTTCCGGTCGTGAAGGAAGCCGGCGCGCCCGTTGCCTATGTGACGTTCGTGCTGATCAGCTTCGACAACGGGACCACGCCTCCGGCCGCGCGGAAGCCAACGCTGGCGGAGATTATCGCCGATCCACGGAATCTCCGGCAGGCCTTGGGCACCAAGGGACTCCTGGTGACAGACGCGAAAACCGGACAGGTCAGTGATGAGCTGATGAAAGCCGTGAAAAGGGCCCGACTGACGGAAGGCATCCAACTTTACCCGCTGCCCGCTTCGGCAGTCTCCCCCGTACCGGAGTTCCGAGCCGTGCCTGACGCTCTGCGCTCCAAGTACGACGACGCGACGGCGGATTTTCTGATCGTCATAGGTGCCAACGGCACGGTTCAAGGCATCTACTGTCTTGAATCCTCTGATCCCGAATTCGCGGTCGCCGGCGCGGCAGCAGTTCTGAAATGGAGGTACCGGTCCGCAACCATCGACGGGACTCCCGTTCCGGTGATCGCGAACCTGCGACTGCATCTGATTCGTCGGTGATGCCCCGGAAATTCCCCGAATTGTTCCGCCCCGCCTCGAATTCTTCTTTGCGTTTTCTGCGTCAACCTGAGGCCGTTGCCGCATGACCCCCGCCGCCGTCATCCAGCGCCAACTCGACGCGTACAACGCCAAGGACCTCGACGCCCTCGTCGCAATCTACGCCGACGATGCGGCGCTCTATGAGCATCCGGACAAGCTCCTCGCCCGCGGCACCGCCGCGCTGCGCGAGCGCTTCGCCGCGCGGTTCGCGGAACCCCACCTCCACGCCGCCCTGCTTCACCGCATCGTGGCGGGGGACTTCGTCATCGACCACGAGCGCGTCACGCGCGACTTCCCCGAGGGTCGCGGCACGCTCGAGCTGACGATGATCTACGAGGTGAAGTCCGGCCGCATCGCCCGCGCCTGGTCGATCGCGGGAGCGAAGATGGTGGGAGCGTCGAAGGTCGAATGACGAAGGCCGGAGGCGTCGCTCCGGCCGACCGACATGACGGACTTCCGTGGCGACGCAATCACCGCCGCTCCGCCTCCAGCGCTCGACTTTCGACTCCTTTCCTCGACGTTCGACTCCCCCGCTCCCCTCCTGTCCTAAGCGCTTTTTCTCCTTTCGGTCCCGCGGGGTCCATTCAGTCTCGCGCGTGTTGAGCTCCGACCCAGCTACGCCCCCTCCTGCCCGCCCCGGCCCGGGCGCTCCGCAGACGGCCGACGAACTGCTGCCCATCGTCTATGCGGAACTGCGCAAGCTCGCCGCCGCCAAGCTGGCCCGCGAATCCTCAACCCAGACCCTGCAGGCCACCGCGCTTGTCCACGAGGCCTGGCTCCGCCTCGGGGGCGATGTCCAGCCGGCCTGGGCCAACCGCGCGCACTTCTTCGCCGCCGCGGCCGAGAGCATGCGCCGGATCCTCATCGACAACGCCCGCCGCAAGCAGGCGGTGCGGCACGGCGGCGACCTGGCCAAGGTCAGCGCGAGCGACACGGGCTTCGACGTGCCGGGCGAGACCGCCGACAGCGCGGAACTCCTGCTGGTCAACGAGGCCCTCGACGCCCTCGCGCAGCACGACCCGCGCAAGGCCGAGCTCGTGAAGCAGAAATACTTCGTCGGCCTGACGCTCGAGGAGGCCGCCGAGGTGCTCGGCATCTCCGTCCGCACCGCCAAGCGCGACTGGGCCTACGCCCGGGCCTGGCTCTTCAACGAGGTCAACCGGCGCCGGCACTGAGCGCGGATCACATGGCACCTTGGCGGCTCCGAATACGCTTTGAGGTGAACGACCCGTGGGGATGAACCGCGAAGACGACATCTTTGCCGACGCGCTGGAGCTGCCCGCCAGTGAGCGCGCGGCCTTCCTCGACCGCGCCTGCGCGGGCGACCCAGACCTGCGCGCCCGTGTCGTCTCGCTCCTCGCCGGCCACGAGGCCGCCCGCGATTTCCTCGAGCAGCCGCTCCCGGCCCGCCCGCCTGCGCCGCCCGAACCGGCCGCCGGCGACGTGATCGGCCGCTACACGCTCCTCCGTCCGATTGGCGAGGGCGGCTACGGCGTCGTCTGGCTCGCCGAGCAGCGCGAACCGCTCCGCCGGCTGGTGGCGCTCAAGGTCATCAAGCTTGGCATGGACACGCGCAGCGTCATCGCGCGGTTCGAGGCCGAGCGCCAGGCCCTCGCGCTGATGGCGCACCCGGACATCGCGCAGGTCTTCGACGCGGGCGCCACGGATGCCGGCCGCCCGTTCTTCGTGATGGAATACGTCGAGGGCGTGCCGATCACGCGCTTCTGCGACGAACGGAGCCTGTCGCTCACCGCCCGGCTCGAACTCTTCGCGCGGGTCTGCATGGCGGTCCAGCACGCCCACCAGAAGGGCATCATCCACCGCGACCTCAAACCGTCCAACATCCTCGTCACCGTGCGCGAGGGCATCCCCTGCCCGAAGATCATCGACTTCGGCGTCGCCAAGGCGACGCAGGGCCGGCTGACGGGACAGACGCTCTTCACCGATGCCGGGCAACTCGTCGGCACGCCGGCCTACATGAGCCCCGAACAGGCGGAACTGCGGGAGCCCGACGTCGACACCCGCAGCGACATCTATTCCCTGGGGGTCGTTCTCTACGAGTTGCTCACCGGCCGCCCGCCCTACGACCCGCAGTCGCTCCGCGAAGCCGGGCTCCTCGAGATCCGCCGCATCATCCGGGAGGTCGACCCGCCGCGTCCGTCGACCGTGATCTCCACCTTGACCGAAGCGGATCGTGGCACGGTCTCCCGGCAGCGACGGGCCGCCGCGCTGCAGCTCACCTCCGTCCTGCGCGGCGACCTCGACTGGATCGTGATGTGCTGCCTGGAGAAGGATCGCGAGCAGCGCTACGGCACGGCCTCGGACCTCGCCGAGGACGTCCGCCGCCACCTGCGGCAGGAGCCGGTGCTCGCGCGCCCGCTCCAGCTCCGCTACCGCGTGCGCAAGTTCGTCGCCCGCCACCGCGCCGCGTGCGCCAGCGTCGCCGCCATCGCGCTGGCGCTCATCGCCGGCACGATTGTCAGCGTCCGCCAGGCCGTGCGCGCCACGCGCGCCGAGCACGTCG
>CAYMSE010000070.1:0-5395 GCA_964392935.1 uncultured Oleiharenicola sp. | reverse complement strand
GGCCGGCGCGAGGCTGGCGCCGGGGTCGACGACGGCCAGGCGGTGTAGCCCCAGGTTCCGGATCAGCTCCAGGTTCCGCTCACCCACCCGCGCCAGCGTCAGCCGCGCGGGCGGACCCTGGCGGTTCAGCTCGATCGCCACGCCGGCCAGCACGCCGAGGAAGGTGCTGTCCATGCTCGCGCACTGCTTGAAGTCCACGATGAACCGGTGCTTGCCCTGGCGGAGCATGACCGAGAAGAAATCCTTCAGGGCGCCGCAGTTCAGGAACGACGCCCGGCCGTCGATGCGCACCACCACCGGATCGGCGTAGGCGTCGACCAGGAACACGGGCTTGGCGGGCTCAGACATGGGTGCGGCTCCGGCGCGGTGATTGGCTTGGGGGAGGATTGTGGGCCGAGGGACTGCGGAGCGGACGGGGCCCGGAACCAATGACTCCCGGCCCACGACCGCGAACGGTCAGTTCGCGGCCACGATCTGCCGCAGGACGTACGGCAGGATGCCGCCGTGCTGGTAGTACTCGATCTCGATGGGCGTATCGATGCGGCAGGTCACGGCCACCTCCTGCTTTGAGCCGTCCTTGCGCGTGATGCGCAGCGTGAGGTCCTGCTGGGGCTTCACGGCGGGCGACAGGCCGACGACGTCATAGGTCTCGGAACCGTCGAGCTTCAGGGTCTGCGCGGTCACGCCCTCCTTGAACTGGAGCGGCAGCACGCCCATGCCGACGAGGTTGGAGCGGTGGATGCGCTCGAAGCTCTGCGCCACGACCACCTTCACGCCCAGGAGGTTCGTGCCCTTGGCCGCCCAGTCGCGGGAGGAACCGGTGCCATATTCTTGCCCGGCGAGGATGATCAGCGGCACGCCGGCCTGCTGGTAGGCCATCGACGCGTCGTAGATGGAGGTCTTCTGGCCGTCGGGCCCGAGCGTGTTGCCGCCCTCCTCGCCCCCGAGCATCAAGTTCTTGATGCGAACATTCGCGAAGGTGCCGCGGGTCATGATGCGGTCGTTGCCACGGCGGGAGCCGTAGGAGTTGAAGTCCTCGAAGGCCACGCCGTTATCGAGCAGGAACTTGCCCGCGGGCGAGCTCTTCTTGATGGCGCCGGCCGGGGAGATATGGTCGGTCGTCACCGAGTCGCCGAAGATGCCGAGCGCGCGGGCGCCCGAGATCGCGGCGATGGTGCCGGGCTGCAGGCCGAAGTTCGTGAAGAACGGCGGCTCCTGGATGTAGGTGGAATTCGCGTCGAACTCGTAGACGTTGCCCACGGACGACGGGATCTCGTTCCACTTCGGGTTCTGCGCGGCGAAATTCCGGTAGAGCTTGCGGAAGACCTCGGGCTTGAGGGCGGACTGCATGGCGTCGCGGATCTCCGCCAGCGACGGCCAGATGTCGGCCAGGTACACGGGCGCGCCGGCCTTGTCGTTCCCCAGCGGCTCGCAGCTCAGGTCGAGGTCGACCCGGCCGGCCAGCGCGAAGGCGACGACGAGCGGGGGCGACATCAGGAAGTTGGACTTCACGTTCTGGTGCACGCGGGCCTCGAAGTTGCGGTTGCCCGAGAGCACGGAGGCCGTGATCAGGTCGTTTTTCACGACCGCGTCCTCGATGGCGGCGTCGAGCGGACCCGAGTTGCCGATGCAGGTCGTGCAGCCGTAGCCGACGGTGTTGAACCGCAGCTTGTTCAGGTAGGGCTGCAGGCCGGTCTTCTTCAGGTAATCGGTGACCACCCGGGAGCCGGGGGCCAGCGAGGCCTTGACCGCGGGGTTCACCTTCAGGCCCTTCTCGACGGCCTTCTTGGCCAGCAGGCCGGCCGCGAGCATGACGCTCGGGTTCGAGGTGTTGGTGCAGCTCGTGATGGCGGCGATGACGACCGAGCCGGTGCCGACCTTGGCCTTCTTCTTCGCGCTGGTCTCGACCTTCACGGACTTCGCGAAATCGGCGCGGGTCTTGCCGAAGCCGTTCTCGGTGACCGGGCGCTGGAAGGCGGAGAAGAACTCGCGGCGGAGGTTGCCCAGCTCGATGCGGTCCTGCGGCCGCTTCGGGCCGGCGACGCTCGGAACGACCGAGCCGAGGTCGAGCTCGACGACCTGCGTGTAGTCGATCTGGCCCTTCTGCGGCACGCCCCACAGGCCCTGCGCCTGGTAGTACGCCTCGTAGGTGGCGACATGCTTCTCGTCGCGGCCGGTGGCGCGCAGGTAGTTCGAGCACTCGGCGTCGATCGGGAAGAAACCCATCGTCGCGCCGTACTCGGGCGCCATGTTGGCGATGGTCGCGCGGTCGACGACCGGCAGCGCCGCGGCGCCCGGGCCGAAGAACTCCACGAACTTGCCGACGACCTTGGTCTTGCGCATCAGCTGCGTGACGGTGAGCGCGAGGTCGGTGGCGGTGACGCCCTCCCGGAGCGCGCCGGTGAGGTGCACGCCGACGACGTCGGGCGTGAGGAAATAGACCGGCTGGCCGAGCATCCCCGCCTCGGCCTCGATGCCGCCGACGCCCCAGCCCACGATGCCGAGGCCGTTGATCATCGTCGTGTGCGAATCGGTGCCGACGAGGGTGTCGGGATACCACACCTCCTCGCGTCCCGCGCCCTGCTTCAGCACGCCCTTGGCGAGGTACTCGAGGTTGACCTGGTGCACGATGCCGATGCCGGGCGGCACGACCTTGAACGTGTCAAAGGCCTGCATGCCCCACTTCAGGAACTGGTAGCGCTCGCGGTTGCGGGTGAATTCCAGCTCGAGGTTCTTCTGCATGGCCTCGGCGGAGCCGGCGAAGTCGACCTGCACGGAGTGGTCCACCACGAGGTCCACCGGCACCAGCGGCTCGATGACCTTCGGGTTCTTGCCCATCTTCGCGACCGCCGAGCGCATCGCGGCGAGGTCCACCAGCAGCGGCACGCCGGTGAAGTCCTGCAGGACGATGCGCGCGACGACGAACGGGATCTCCGCGGTCCGCGCCTCCGTCGGCTTCCACGACGCGAGCTCGCGCACGTTGCTTTCGAGCACGCGCTGGCCGTCGCAGTTGCGCAACACGGCCTCGAGGACGAGGCGGATGCTCACGGGCAGGCGCGAAACCGGGAAGCCGGCCTGCTCGAGCGCGGGCAGCGAGTAGAACTGCTTGCCGTCCGCGAAGGTCTGGAGGGTGTTGAACGGATTGGGGAGGGACATGGTTGAAGAAGGTATGAAGTATCAGGTAGCAAGTATGCGGAAATGGGCCGCGCGGGATGCCGGGTTTGGCCTTGGGCCCTTGTTATTTGCTCCTGGGCCCGCCTCAGCGGGCGAGCGCCGCCTTCACCGCGGCAAAATTCGGGAGGTCCTTGGGTGTCGGGGTCTGCTCGGCGTACTTCACGACGCCGTCCTTGCCGATGACGAAGGCCGCGCGGGCCGACGTCTCGTACATGCCGGCGAGGTTGGGGAACACGACGCCATAGGCGCGCGTGACGGTCTTGTTCTGGTCGCTGAGCAGCGTGAGCTTGATGCCGTTGGCCTTGGCCCAGGCCTCCTGGGCGAACGGGCCGTCGACGCTGATGGCGTAGACGGTCGCACCGAGCTTCTCATATTCGCCGAGTCCGGCGGTCGTGTCGCACATCTCCTGCGTGCAGACTCCCGTGAAGGCCGCGGGGAAGAACAGCAGGACCGTCTGCGACTTGCCGAAGTTGTCGCTGAGCTTGACGTCCTTGGGACCGTCGGCGGTCTTGGTCTTGAGGGTGAAATCCGGGGCTTTGGTTCCGACAGCGAGGGGCATGGGGAGCGGAGTTGGGTGTTGTGGTTGAGGTTGGGAGAGGGAAAGAAGTAGAGCCGGCCCGATTCGCGCGGCAACCCCTTTTAGGCACCTATGATGGAGGTTACTACTTCGCGCTCACGGGTCATTAGCGCCGCTGCACCCGCGGCCTTGTTCGCGCCAACTCTCCCCTTGCCTTGCCCCACAAGTCTCCTGTGTCCTAGGCCTCCCATGGGACCCACCGGATCCGTGACCGACATCCTCACCGAATTAGACTGGCGCGGGCTCTACGCCGACAGCACCGATCGTGCGGCGCTGGCCGCGCGCCTCGGCCAGGGGCCGGCCACGCTTTACTGCGGATTCGATCCCACGGCGGACTCGCTCCATGTGGGCAACCTGGTGCCGCTTTTCGCCCTGCGCCGGTTCCAACTCGCCGGTCACCGGCCCATCGTGCTCGCCGGTGGCGCGACCGGCATGGTTGGCGACCCGTCGGGGAAGTCCGATGAACGCAACCTCCAGACCCCCGAGCAGGTCGCCCACAACATCGCGTCGATCCGGCAGCAGCTCACCCGCTTCCTCGATTTCGACACCCCGGCCAACCCCGCGCGGCTGGTGAACAACGCCGACTGGACCGCCCCGCTGTCATTCCTCGATTTCCTCCGCGACGTCGGCAAGCACATCACCGTGAACTCCATGGTCGCGAAGGACTCGGTCCGCTCGCGCATGGAGGACCGCAGCAGCGGCATCAGCTTCACGGAGTTCAGCTACATGCTGCTGCAGGGTTACGATTTCTACCACCTGAAGAAGACCTACGACTGCGACCTGCAGGTCGGCGCGACCGACCAGTGGGGCAACATCACCGTCGGCACCGAGCTCACCCGCAAGAAGCTCGGCGCGACGGTCTGGGGCCTAGTCTTCCCCCTGCTCACCAAGTCCGACGGCTCGAAATACGGCAAGACCGCCACCGGCACCGTCTGGCTCGATCCGAAGAAGACGAGCCCGTACCGGTTCTACCAGTTCTTCGTCAACGCGGACGACGCCGACGTCATCAAGCTCCTCAAGACGCTCACCTTCCTCTCCCGCGACGAGATCACCGCACTCGAGGCCGAGCTCAAGGCCAACCCCGGCGCCCGCGCCGCGCAGAAGGCATTGGCGAAGGAAATGACCACACTCGTGCACGGTGCCGACGCCCTCGCCGGCGCTCTCAAGGCCAGCGAGATCCTCTTTGGCGGCTCGCTGGAGGGCGTCACCGAGGCCATCTTCAACGACGTGGTCGGCGAGGTGCCGACCAAGGATCTCGAGCGCGCGAAGCTCGAGGGCCCCGGCTCGGCCATCGCCGATCTTGTCGTCCACGCCGGTCTGGCCCCGTCCAAGGGCGCCGCGCGCAAGGACCTCGAAGCGGGCGGCATCTACCTGAACAACACCCGCGTCGATCACGCGCGCAGCGTCACGGGCAACGAACTCCTCTTCGGCAAGTACCTGCTCCTCCGCAAGGGCAAGCGCAGCTACGCGGTGCTGGCTTGTGCCCCTGGCGGGACTGTCAACTAGAGGAATAACCACGAATCACACGAATTGTCACGAATCCCGCCTGCTCGGATCCATTCGTGGAAATTCGTGTGATTCGTGGTCAAATGATTTCCCCTCATCGCACCACCCGCTTCCATCGCAGGTCGGCGTGTTTGAAGT
>CAYMSE010000069.1:0-19140 GCA_964392935.1 uncultured Oleiharenicola sp. | reverse complement strand
TCAAGGCCGAGGTGGACGCGCTCCGCCAGCGCATCGGCGCGATGGGCGCGGTGAACCTCGTCGCCATCGAGGAATACTCCGAGCTGAAGCAGCGCTACGAGTTCCTCAAGACGCAGAGCGACGACCTGACGAACGCCAAGGCCGACCTGCTGAAGGCGATCGACGACATCAACCAGACCTCGCTCGAGCAGTTCAAGGTCACCTTCGAGCAGATCCGGAAGAACTTCGCCTACACCTTCAACATCCTCTTCGGCGGCGGCCGGGCCGAGATCGACCTCGTGACCGCCGAGGACCCGCTGGAGAGCGGCATCGAGATCGTGGCGCAGCCCCCGGGCACGAAGCTCAAGGGCATCACGCTGCTGTCGGGCGGCCAGAAGACGCTGACGGCCGTGGCCCTGCTCTTCGCGCTCTACATGGTGAAGCCATCGCCGTTCTGTTTGCTCGACGAGCTCGACGCCCCGCTCGACGAGTCGAACATCCACCGGTTCACCAACCTGCTGAAGCAGTTCGTGAAGGATTCGCAGTTCATCATCATCACGCACAACAAGAGCACGGTCGCCGCGGCGGACGCGCTCTACGGCGTGACGATGCAGGAGCGCGGCGTTTCCAAGACGGTGTCGATGCGCTTCAACCAGGAGAAAGGCGAGGCCGAGGCCCTGCCGACGACGATCGCCGACTCGGTCCGCGGCGCCGCCCCCCAGGCCCCGATCGGGGCCTGAGAGGGAAGAAGCCGGCGCCTTGGGGTCAAGTCGCTCCACCCGGGAGTGAGCGAAATCAGCGGTTCCGCCCGCAGGGATCGGCCGTTTTGCGATGTCCGATTTTCAGTTACCCGATTTCGCGATTCCTCGGACCCGAGCCAAGCGCCTTGAGGTCAAGTCGCTCCACCGGCACACGGGTGGAACGCGCTGACCCCAGCGCGTTGGTTTGGGAGCCTCACCTGTACGGCGCATTGCGTCCGCCGAGTTGCCGCGTCGCGAGCTTCGAACCGGGCAGGAGCACGAGCGCGTCGTAGCCGTGGATCAGCATGCGGAATTCCTCGGCGTCGGCCTGGTCGGCGAGCCGGAGGCGGAAGAGCCGCTGGTACGGACGCAGCGCGCGCAGATCGATGAGCACCGGCCCGGTGGGCTCGACCGCCGGCAGGAACGGCCGCAACGCGCCCGGCATGTCGGCGTAGGTGAAGTAGCCGGGGGCGCCGAACGGGCGCAAGTAGAGGCCGTAGGCCTCGCCGCCGTTCGCGATGGCGAGCTCGTGGGCGAGATTGCCGATGGGAAAGGCGCTGCTCGGATTCCGGCCATGGTAGAGGTGGTTCGCCCCGAACTTGAACATGGCCCTGGGCAACCGGCCGCCCGCGGCGGCGGCGTGGTAGCGACGCAGGAAATTCGCCTTCAGGACCTCCTCGCGGACCGTGTTGTTGTAGAGGCCGACGAACTCGCCGGCCTCGGCGCGCGTGTAGTAGCCGAAGATCTCGGCGGACTTGACCAAACCCTGCAGCAGACGGTCGGCCCGGGAACCCGGTTCCGCGTGGAAGGCGTCGGCGAGGTGCGCCAGCCGGGCGGGAGTCCTGAGATCGGCCAGCCACTTGACGGTGTAGTTCGGTCCAGGGTCAGCCGGGTGGGCATCAGCCAACAGGGCCTCGGTCTCGGCGCGCGTGGTCGCATCGGGTGCGAGACGGATCAGTTCCTCGAGGTAGCGGGTATGACCGGTGGCCTGCTCGACGCCCCAGATGGCGTCGGGTCCTGGCACCAGGCGCCCGACGGCGGCCAGCAGCGTGAGGTCCTCGTCGGAGTCGAATTCGTAGAGTGGGACGTGCTGGCCGGCATACTCGGCGAGGCGGCTGGCTTCGCCTCGCCGGACCGGGTCGAGCGCATCCTCGATGGCGACAGGGTCCTGCTCGACGACGAGGTGGCGGAAGCCGTGCGCCTCGTGCAGCAGCCGGAAGAGTGCCTCGGCAAAGATCGGCACCTCGTGGTCCATGTGGTCCTCGCCCAGGAGCACGAACTGGCTGCGGGCGGTGGCCGTATGCAGGAAATCGGCGCCGGGACCGGAGAGACCGGCGGCGGAGTATGCGAAGGCGTGCGTGTGCTGGGCGAGCAGCGCCGCGGCGTCGGGCGACGTATCGGCGGACAGGGCCGCGGTGGTTAGGGACAGGACGGCGAGCAGGGGAATGCGCATGGCGGGTGGAGTGGGGCAGACGCAGGACACAGCGACGGCGCGGTCGGTTGCAGGAAATCTCGGCGCAGCGGTGGAACGCGCTGACCCCAGCGCGTTGGTTTGGGAGGATTTCAACGCGGAGGGCGCGAAGGGCACGGAGGAGAGTCGCTTGCCGGCCCTGGGGATGGAACGCGCTGGTTTGCTTTGGTCGGCGCGCGCCGAGCAGCGCCTTGGGGTCAAGTCGCTCCACCGGGAGCGGTTTGAGCTGAACTGCAGCCGCCTTCCCATGTAGGTCGGGGTTCATCCCCGACTGTCGGGCGTAAAGCCCGACCTGCAGGAGCGGCCGCGCAATTTCTGCAATGGCCCTAGCGCACGCGGTCGAGGATCGAGAACGTGTAGCGGAAGTTTCCGTCCCGGCTTTCGCGGCGCCAAGTTTCCTTCCAGGCGAGCTGGCGCCACTCGGGAAACCACGTGTCGCCGTCGACCTGGGCGTGGACCAGCGTGAGCAGGATGCGGTCGGCGAGCGGCAGCGTTTCCTCGTAGATGCGCTGGCCCCCGCAGACCATGATCTCACCGGAGAGCGATTGCGCGGCGGCGAGGGCGGAGGGGACATCCGGAACGATCACCGGCAGATCCGGGGCCGCCCGTGCGCCCAGCGGGCTTTTCGAACCGGCGGGAAGCACCGGCTCCAACTTGCGCTCCGCGGCCCGGCGGATCGCGTCCGGCCGCGAGCTGATCACGACCGGCTTGCGGCCCTCGGCCAGGACGCGCGGCCAGGTCTCGAAGCAGATGCGCCCGAGGACGACCACCTGGTTGGCGGTGCGCTCGTGGAACCACTCCTTGTCCTCGGGGATGTCGAACGGCAGGCGGCCGGCCCGCCCGATCACCAGGTTCTCCGCGCATGCGACGATGAGCTGGATCGGTTTGGACATTGCGGGTTGCCTCGGGAGGCTGATTGAAAACCATCCCGCGGATGCAGAGCAAACTTCGTTTTGGATGGGCCGCGGCGCTGCTGCTCGCGGTCGTGGCGGCGGGGCGGGCGGACGAGTTCGACGCGCGGTACGAGGCGATCGCGGCGGGCCGCGGCCGGGAGGCGGAGGCCTCGCGGCTGCACGCGCTGTTCCGCGTCGACTGGGATTACTCCATGGCCGTCTCACCGGAGTCCGCGAGCTACTATGGCTACGCCGGCGGCGACACGCGCTGGACCGACTGGTCAGCCGAGGCGATCGCCGCGCGCGCCGCCGCCGCCGAACGCACGCTCCGGGTGCTGGCGACGATCGACCGGGCGGCGCTGACGGCGCCGGACCAGCTCAACTACGACATCTTCCGGCTGCTGGCCGAGGAAACCGCCGAGCGGGCAAAGCTTCCGTTTCCGCCGGTCGGCACCAACGGCGGCCTCTATCTCGTCACGCAGATGGACGGCATCCAGCAGGATCCCGCCTCGACCCTGCGCGCAATGTCGGGCGCGACGGTCGCGGACTTTGCGAACCAGGTCGCCCGCCTCCGGGCGCTGCCGGCGGTCGTCGACCAGGTCACCGCGCGGCTGCAGGACGAACTGGCGGCCGGCCTCACGCCGCCCCAGGTGATCCTCCGCGATGTGCCGCAGCAGGTGCTCAACCTGGCTCCGGACGAGGCGCTGCAGAGTCCGCTCCTCGGCGCATTCGTCCAGCTGCCCGCCAGCATCCCCGGCGAGCAGGGCGCGGAGCTCCGCGCCGCGGCGGAGCGGGCGTACAACGAGGGCGTGCGCCCGGCTTACCGGCGGCTTCACGCCTTCCTTGTGAACACCTATATCCCGCGGGCGCGGACGACCGTCGCGATCGCCGACCTGCCCGGCGGGTCGGCGTGGTACCGGCACCTCGTGCGGGCCCGGACGACCACCGACCTGACGCCGGAGCAAATCCATGAGATCGGCCTCGCCGAGGTGAAGCGCATCCGCGCCGCGATGGAGCGGGCCAAGGCCGAGACCGGCTTCAAAGGCACGCTGGAGGAGTTCTTCGCCCACCTGCGCACCGACCCGAAGTTCTACTTCACCGACAAGGAGGAGCTGCTCCGCGCCTACCGCGACATCGCCAAGCGCATCGACCCGCAGTTGATCCGGCTCTTCAAGACCCTGCCCCGGACGCCGTACGGCGTGCTGCCGGTGCCCGCCTACGCGGAAAAGTCGCAGACAACCGCGTACTATTTCCCCGGCGCCGCCGAAGTCGGGCGCCCGGGCTATTTCTTCGCCAACACCTACGCGCTCGAGACGCGGCCCAAGTGGGAAATGCAGGCCCTGACCCTCCACGAGGCCGTGCCGGGGCACCACCTGCAGATCTCGCTGGCGCAGGAGCTGAAGGATCTCCCGGAGTTCCGGCGTTACGCGGGGTTCACCGCCTTCGTCGAGGGCTGGGCGCTCTATGCGGAGAGCCTGGGCGAGGAGATGTGCTTCTACGCCGACCCGTACGACAAGTTCGGGCAGCTCACCTACGAGATGTGGCGCGCGGTGCGGCTCGTGGTCGACACCGGCATCCACGCCAAGGGTTGGACGCGCCAGCAGGCGATTGACTACTTCAAGGCCAATGCCGGCAAAACCGAACATGACATCGTCGTGGAGATCGACCGCTACATCGCGTGGCCCGGCCAGGCGCTGGCCTACAAGCTCGGCGAGCTGAAGATCAAGGAACTGCGCGCCTACGCGGAGAAGGAACTCGGCGCCAAGTTCGACTTGCGGCAGTTCCACGACGAGGTCCTGTGCAACGGCGCCGTGCCGCTGAGCGTGCTCGAGGCGCACATCCGGGAATGGGTGGGGCGGAAGAAGGTTGAGGGTTGAGCGCTGAGGGTTGAGTGGGTGGAACGCGCTGACCCCGGCGCGTTGGCTTGGGAGCGAGCGCGGGTCGATCAGCGCCTTGGGGTCAAGTCGCTCCACCGACCGGGCCTTTCCGGCATTGCGTCCGGCTCGAATCCCCGTGTCATACGCGGCAAATGATTATCGGAGTTCCCAAGGAAATTAAGATCGGAGAAACGCGCGTCTCGATGACGCCCAGCCTGTGCCGCCGCGTGACGGCGCTGGGCGGCAAGGTGCTCATCGAAAAGGGGGCCGGCCTCAGCGCCGGCTACACCGACGCCGAATACAAGGCCGCCGGCGCGGCCTTTGCGCCGTCCGCGGCCAAGGTCTGGAAGAGTGCCGACCTCATCCTCAAGGTGAAGGAGCCGCTCGAGGCGGAGTACGGCCTCATGCAGCGCGGGCAGGCCATCTTCACGTACCTGCACCTCGCGGCCGGCCCGAAGCTGGCGAAGGAACTTTGCCGCAAGGGCATCCTCGGCATCGCGTACGAGACGGTGGAGAGCTCGGACGGCCAGTTCCCGCTGTTGAAGCCGATGTCGCAGATCGCCGGCCGGCTTTCGATCCAGACCGGCGCGTATTTCCTCCAGTCACAGCTCGGCGGCTCGGGCGTGCTGCTTGGCGGCATCCCCGGCACGGCGCCGGGCCACGTCGTCGTCGTGGGCGCGGGCAACTCCGGTGCGCATGCGGTCCGCATGGCGGCCGGCATGGGCGCGCGGGTCACGGTACTCGACCTCGACACGCGCAAGCTCGAGATCCTCGACCAGGAATACCGCGGCAAGGTCATCACGCTCATGTCCAACCCCGCCAACATCGAGGCCGAGGTGGCCGACGCCGACCTCTTGATCGGCGCGGTGCTGATTCCGGCGGCGAAGGCGCCGATCGTGGTCTCGGGCAAGATGGTGGCGAAGATGCGCCCCGGCAGCGTCATCGTCGACATCGCCATCGACCAGGGCGGCTGCATCGAGACGATCCACGCGACGTCGCACGACAAGCCGACCTACAAGGAGCATGGCGTCATCCACTACGCGGTGCCCAACATGCCGGCGCTCGTCGGCCGCACGTCGACCATGGGGCTGACGCAGGCGACGGAGCCGTTCGTCGCCATGATGGTGCAGAAGGGCGTCGAGCGCGCGCTGAGCGAGCACGCCGGCCTGGCCAAGGGCGTCAACACGCGCAACGGCCGCATCACCTACGACGCCGTCGTGAAGGCCGTGGGGTTCGACTCCTGAACATTCGCACCGTCGGCCACCCGCGCCCGGCTTCGGCCGGGCTTTTTTGTTGTGGGTCTGACCGCGGATGACACCGTCAAGGCGGGCCACCAATCATGATGCGATGGTTTGAGATTTCCCGCCTTGGCGTTGTCCGGTGGGCCCTGTTGGCGGCGTTGACCTGCGTGGTGCCGCTGCGTGCGGCGTACGTGGCGAAATTCAACCACGCCGTCCTGGGCCGCATCGACGTGTATTCGAGCGATACGCCCGAGAACACGCGGAAGCTGCTCTGCGAGATGATGGAGGTCCGGCGGCAGGTGCAGGAACTGGTGGCCCCGGTGCCGCTGCCGAACCCGCGGATCGCGGTGTTGATCTTCAACCGGATGAAGGACTACGAGGCGTTCCTGCCGAAGGGGACCGGTGTCATGGCGAGAAAGGAGAAGGCGATTGCGGGTTTTGCGCCGACCGAAGCGGGCATCTCCGTGGCGGTGGTGAAGGAGAACGCGTTCGGGTACCAGTTCGGCCGGGATGCCGTGCTGTTCTACTACGCGTCGTACCTGATCCAGTACGCGGTGCCGGACGCGCCGCTGTGGGTGCGGGTAGGGCTGCCGGAATTCATGGCGGCGACGGAGTATCGCGGGAACCGCATCCGGATCGGGGGAGACTTCATGGACCATCGCGGCCACATCCGGCCGGCGCGACTCACCCCGCTGGCCGACCTGATGAACGACGAGAAGATGCAGCCGTTCGCCTTCGCGCCCCGGCACGACAATGCGTTTTTTCATGAGACGTGGGGCCTGTGGCAGCAATGGCTCGCGAATCCCGATCCGTACCGCCGGCCGCAGGTGCAACGACTGTTTGCGGCGATTCGCGAGGGCCGCAAAGGCGACCTCGCCACCGTGGCGGAGGCCTTTGGCGAATCCGCGGAGGCGATCGAGGCCGCACGGCGCGCGCCGAAGGCTGTCACCGGGTTCCCGGTGCTGGAGGTGAATCGGGACGCGGACGCGCTGGTGGCGGGCCTCGGGTTCCAGCCGGCCACCGAGCTCGATGCCCGCTACGCGCAGGCGCTGCTGGCGGCGACCACGGGGAAGGTGCCGGGCGACCTGGCCTACGAACTGCGACAGGCCGCGGATACCGCACCGGATTCGCCGCGCCCCCTGGAGGCCGAGGCCATGCTCGCCACGGGTCAGCAGGACGGCGCCACCGCGGAAGTGCGTTGGGAACGCGCGCGCGAACTGGGCACGGACAATCCGTTCGCCTATCTGCAGCCGGTTCGCCAGGCGATCGAGTCGCGCCCGGTATTTCTGGCCCTGAAGCCGCAGCTGCCGGCGGCGCTTTGCGACACGTGGCGCCAACGGTTGGGCCGCTGCCTGGAACTCGATCCCGGATGTGCGGATGCCCACTACTACCGAATCCTCGTCGAAGCGTTCGCCCCGGAGCCCGACGCGGCGACGGTCGAGGCCGCGGAGCGCAGCGGATCCCTGTACATCCGCCCCCTGGCCCAAGTCTATCTCGCGATTGCGCGCTGGCGGCTCGGCGAGGTGGCGGCAGCGCACCGACTCCTTGCGACCCTGAAGGCGTATCCGGTCCTGGGTGCCGCCGGTCGCGCGCAAATCCAGGGACTGGACGATTTGATGCGCGATGCGGAGCGGCTGAAGAAATAGCCGCGGTGGGTCCCGGTCGCGACTACTTGCCGGGTCCGGCGGGGGAGTTCCAATTGGCGAGCTGGCTCCGGCGCGCGTCTGGAATTGCGACCGGGGCGATCAGCTCCTGGTTGATCAGCGACTCCGCCAGTCTTTGCAGGGAGAAATCGTGCCCGCGGACGCGGCGGTTGACCTCCGTGCGCGCGGCGACGGGATAGATCGCGGCAAGCGGCTCGAACAGGCCGTCGGCGTGGACGCCGATGGCGCCGCGGCCTGCGGCGCAGTGTGTGGCGAGCCAGAGGAACCACCCGGCCTCGAGGCGGGGCAGGTCGACGGCCACGACGGCGAGCCAGTCGGTGGCGCAGGCGTGCAGCGCGGCGTGGAGCCCGGCAAGCGGGCCGATGCCGCCGATCGTGTCGCACCAAAGCGGCAGCCCCGGAGTCAGCCGGAGCGGCGGCTGGTCGGGCCGGCGGTTGATTCCCACCGGATTCGCGCCCGCCGCGCGCAGCACCTCGGCCTGTCGCCGCCAGAGCGGCTGGCCGTCGAACACGAGCGTGGCCTTGTCCTGGCCCATGCGCCGCGATTCGCCGCCGGCGAGGACGACGCCGGTGAGCTGGTGTTTGGCGATCATGGGGACTTACGACTTGTGATTTGCGCCTTACGATTGGCGGGCAACGGCCGTCGCGCCTTTCCGGCAAATCGTAAGTCGTATCTCAAAAGTCATCAGTGGTCGGTGGCTCTCAGCCAGCCGTCGCTCAGGATGCGGCAGCGGAGGCCCCCGCGGCCGCGGAGCCACGCATCCGCGCCGGGGGCGATCGCCTCGTCCATCCAGTAGCAGGGGCGGCATTCCTCGCTGCCGAAGAGGCGAACGCCCTGCAGCTCGAATTCCTGCCCGATGAGCGCGTTGAGGTCCAGGCCGCTGACCAGCACGTTGCGCCGCAACGCGGCCGGCTGCGCATCGGGCACATTGAGCGACCGGCGCAATTCGTCAAAAACCTCCAGCGCGAAGAGCGTCACCTGGCCCTTGTAGTCCGGCTTGTGGTCGAAGTACCGGTCGCCGCGCAGCCCGCGGCCGGCGACGCACTCGACCGCGGGCACCTCGCGGATGCGGAAGCCCGCCGAGCCCAGGCCGTGGCGGCCCACGTAGCTGTGTCCGTCGGACACGAAGATCCGGTGGATCACGAGGGCGATCGCGACGGGCGAACTCATGGCGAATGGGGCGCGGGCAGCGGGAGGATGGTGACGGCGCAGGCCTTGTAGGCCGGCTGGCGGGAGTGTGGGTCAAAAGCCGGAAACGTCAGCATATTTACCTCGGGAAAGTGCATCGGCATGAACACCTGTCCGGGGCGAACGATCGGGGTGACGACGGCGAGCGCCCGCGTGCGGCCGCGGCGGGAGTGCACGGCGACGCGATCGCCGGTCGTGACGCGGAGCCGCGCCGCGTCGTCGGGATGGATTTCCACCCACGGCCCGGTGGGCGCCAGCTTGCGCAGCACGGCGCTCTTGTTGGTCCGCGAGCCGGTGTGCCATTGCGCGGACGAGCCGCGGCCGGTGTTGAGGAGGAAAGGATAGTCCCGGTCCGGCGCCTCCGGCAGCGGCGTGGGGGCGTCGAAGATGAATCGCGCGCGCCCGTCGGGAGTGTAGAAGCGGCCGTCGGCGAACAGGCGGCGCTCAGGGGAATTGTCGATTGATGATTTACGATTCATGATTGCGGGAGCGGCGGAACCGGAGACCGCGGGCAAATCTTCAATCGTAGATCGTGAATCAGAAACGCCGGTTGCTCCGGCCGCCGGAAACGGCCATTGGATCCCGCCGTTGGCCTCGAGGTGCGCGTAGTCGCGGATGCCGGTGAAGTCGCACGGCTGGCCGCGGGAGAGCTCCTTGAGGAGCCCGAAGGTCGCGGCGGGCGACGACCAGCGGGCGAATTGCGATCCGCAGCCCCACGCCTCGGCGATCAGCTTGAAGATGGCGAAGTCGCTCAGGGCCTGGCCCGGCGCGCGGGCGACCTTGCGCGCGTAGCCGAGGCGCCGCTCGCTGTTGATGAACACGCCCTCCTTTTCCCCCCAGCCGGCGGCCGGGAGGAAGAGGTCCGCCTGCCGCGCGGTCTCGGTGGTGGCGTACATGTCCTGCACCACGAGGAAATCCAGCTTGTCGCGGAGCCGGCCGAGCCGGCCGCTGTTGATCCACGAGTGGACGGTGTTCGTGGCGATGATCCACAAGGCGCGGATCTCGCCGCGGTCGACGGCGTCGAGGATCTCGTCGTAGGCGCGGCTGGCGCGGGTCGGGATGACCGCGGCGTCGAGGCCCAGCACCTCCGCGACGCGCGCCCGGTGGCGGGGGGAACTGAAGTCGTAGCCGCCGAGCAGCGAGGTCGCGTTGCCAAACAGGCGCGAGCCCATCGCATTGCACTGGCCGGTGAGGGAGTTCGCGCCGGTGCCGGGCCGGCCGATCTGCCCGGTCAGGAGCGAGAGATTGATGAGCGCCTGGGCGGTGCGCGTGGCCTGGTGGCTCTGGTTCACGCCCATCGTCCACCAGTACGAGACCCGCGCGCCCGGCCGGGCGAGCAGGTCGACGGCGCGCTGGTAGTCGGCAGACGGCAGGCCGGTCTCCGCGACGACGCGCCCGGGGGTGTAGGCGGCGACAAACGAGGCGAACTCGGGGAATCCGTTGGTGTGGCGCGCGACAAAGTCGGCGTCGACCATCCCGCGCCGGATCAGTTCCCGGGCGAAGCCGTAGCACAACGCGAGGTCGCTCTTCGGGTTCGCCGGGAGGTGCAGCGTGGCCGCCATCGCGGTCTCGGTGCGGCGCGGATCGATGACGATGATCGCGGGATGGCGGCGGTTGCGCATGACACGCTGCCACATGATCGGGTGCGCGATGCAGGGATTCGCGCCGACGAAGACCAGCACGTCGCTCTCCTCGAAGTCGGCGTACGTGAAGGGCGGGGCGTCGAAGCCGAACGATTGCTTGTAGGCCACGTGCGAGGTCGCCATGCACTGGCGCGTGTTGCTGTCCAGATCGGCGACGCCCAGGCCGAACTTCGCCAGGGCCCCGAGGAAAGCCATCTCCTCCGCGACGATCTGGCCGGTGCTGAGCACGGCGAGCGCGTGCCGGCCGTGCGCGGCCTGGACGGCCTGCAGGCGCTGCGTGAAGGTCGCGAGCGCCTGGGTCCAGTCGACCGGCTGGAATTCGCCCCGGTCGTCGCGCCGCAGGGGCGTGAGCCCCCGGTCCGCCGCCGCAAGCGGCGTCAGCGCCTCCCAGCCCTTCGGACACGCCATCCCGAGGTTGACGGGGTGGTCCGGGTCGGGCGTGAGGTTGATGGCCTCTCCGGCCTCGTTGAGGTGGATCTTGAGCGAGCAACCCGTGCTGCAGAAGCCGCAGATGGATTTCGCCACGCCGGCCGGGGCCCGCGCCGCCGGCACGCGGCCCAGGCCGAACTCGCCCGGCCGTTGGACCAGTTCGGAGGTCATCGGACCCGAGCGGGCGTAGAGCAGGTCGTCGAAGGGGCTCATGCGTGGCCGGTGGCCGCCGCGGAATCCGGCTGGCCCGGCATCTTCGGCGCATCGACGGCGCGGAAGAACAGATAGCGCTCGGCGAGCTCGCCGCCGGCGCAGAGCACGAGGGCCACCCAGGCGAAGCGCGGCGGCAGCGCGTGGGCGGCGTGGAGGACGGGGAGGAGCATGCCGCCGGTGAGCGCGGCGCAGGCGCGGACCATGTTGGTGAAGCGCAGCGGGCCCGCGAGGAGCAGGGCGGTGCGGACGGCGGGGGCGTAGCGGTCGGCCTCGACCTCCGCGAGCGGCGCGAGCGCGGTGGCTTCGAACCCGAGCTTCAGCGCCGTGGCCCCGGCCAGCACGACGCCGAGCCAGGGCGGCGCGCCCGGCGACACCAGCGCGCCGGCCAACCCGAGGACCACCGCGGTGCCGAAGATGCGCGGGGCGGTGTTGGCGAAGCGCCAGAAGACGCGGCGCGTGTCGACGTAGATCATCACGGAGCAGAAGAGTCCGGCGCTGCCGCAGAGCGCCGTGACGAGCCCGAGGGCGGCCCGCGCCCGGTCCGGCAGGGGCGGCGCCGAGCCCAGGCGCACGGCGAGGTAGGCGCTCGCCAGCGGGAACCAGAGCCCGAACAACAGGGCCTCGCGGCTGAACCACGAGCGGCGGAGGCCGAGGAACATCCGCCAGGCGCGCAGCGGACGCCCGAGGTGCAGCGCGGCGAGGGCGAGCCCGGCCGCGCCGGCCGCCCAGCCGCAGACGGCCAGGGCCGGACTCGACAGCCGCAGCGCCTTGTCCGCCACGCCGCAGCCCACCGCCATCGGCATGAGCATGAGCAGCGCCACGAGCGGCCAGTGGGGCGGTTGGGGGCGCAGCACCGCCAGATCGGCGGCGCGCTGGTTCTCCGGCCGGGGACGGCGGGAGAGGTAGCGCGTGGTCGGTTGCGTGTAGGACGGCTCGGGCGCGGCGGCGAGGAAGGCGGAGGTGTCGGCGCGCGGACCGGTGCGGTCGTCGAAGGTCACGCTCACCTTGACGACCTTGATGGCGTGGGTCGGGCACGACTGCGCGCACGCGGGCGCTTCGCCGGCGCCGAGGCGCTGGTGGCACAGGTCGCACTTGCGGACGATGCCGAGGCGCGCGTTGTACTTCGGCACGTCGTACGGGCACTTCAGGATGCAATACTGGCAGCCGATGCACTGGTCGTCGAGGTGGCGCACGATGCCGGTGCACGGATCCTTTTCGTACGCGAGCACCGGGCAGCCATGCAGGCAGCCCGGATCGGCGCAGTGGTGGCAGGCGGTCGTGACCGTTTGCTGGTACGGCGCCGCCCGCGTGCCGCCGACGAGGAACCCGACGTCGCGCCACGATTCCGTGTCGTCGAGTCCGTTGAGCGAATGGCAGGCGACGACGCAGGCCTTGCAGCCGGAGCAGGCGTCGGGGTCGACCTCGAAGGCGTATTGTTAGCCGGGGCCGGGCGCGGTCAGCGGGATGAGCTGCGGTCCGGGTGCCGGGAGGCGGAGGCCGGCGGTGTGGCGGTCGTAGGCGGCGCTGGCGGCCACGACGGGCGTTTGCAGGCGGCCCTGCTCAGCCAGGAGCTCGTCCACCAGCGCGAGCAGCGGAGGTTGGCCCGGGGATGCCATGCTCAGTAGACATCGCGGGCGTAGCGTTTGGCGGCCTTGAGCGCCTGGACGTAGGCGGCGGCCTCGTCGGCGGATTGGCCGCCGGCGCGTTCGATCACCTGGTGAAGCGCGGCGTCGACGTCCTTGGCCATGCGCGTGGCGTCGCCGCAGACGTAGAAATGGGCGCCGGCCTCGAGCCAGGCATAGAGTTCCCGCGCGTTTTCCAGCATGCGGTGCTGGACGTAGATCTTCTCCGCCTGGTCGCGGGAGAACGCGAGATCGAGGCGCGTGAGCAGGCCGGCGGCGCGCATGGCCTGCAGCTCGTCGCGGTACAGGTAGTCGCAGGCGGCCTTCTGGTCGCCGAAGAAGAGCCAGTTGCGGCCCGGGGCCCCGGTGGCGCGGCGTTCCTCGAGGAAGGCGCGGAACGGGGCGATGCCGGTGCCGGGCCCGACCATGATCATCGGGACGTCGCCCGCGGCCGGCGGCCGGAATGCCTGGTTGGAGTGGATGAACACGCCGATCTTGCCCGCCGCCAACGCGCGCTCGGCGAGGAAGGTGGAGCACGCGCCCTTGCGGTTGCGTCCGTCCTTGTCGTAGCGCACCGCGCCGACCGTCAGATGAACCTGGCCCGGATGGGCCTTGGGCGAGGAGGAGATGGAATAGAGGCGCGGCTGGAGTTTCCGGAGGCGGGCGACGAAATCCGCGGGGGAGGGTTTGGTCGCCGCGGCGAGGAGGGCGTCGATGACGTGGTGGAAGGACGCGGCCGGGCGCACCCCTCCGGGGCCGGGGTCGGCGATCCCGGCGACCGCGGGAGCCAGCAGCGTGAGGAGGTCCGGCGAGGGTTTGCCGAGGTCGTAGCACTCGGTGAGCGCGCGGCGCAGCGGCAGTTCGCCGGCCGGGGTGGGGACGGCTTCCTCGCCGTCGCACTCGAGCGCGACGAGGACGTCGCCGACCAGCGCCGGGCAATTCTGCGGCACCACGCCGAGGGCGTCGCCGGCTTCGTAGGCGAGCCCGGAGCCATCCAGTGAGATCTCGACGTGGTTCACCTGTTTGGCGGAACCCGGTCCGTTGAGACTGCGCACCGTGAGCACCGACGCGGTGAAGGGATGGGTGCGGCTGAACTTCGGGCCGGCCGCGTCCGCTGCAGCCGGGGCCGCCGGCCCCGCTCCGCGGTCGGCGACCGCGGCGACCGGGGTGGAGCCCAGGGCCGAGAGCGTGGCGTCGAGCCAGCCGACGAACGCCGCCTCGTAGTCGACCTCGCAGTCGACGCGGGCGTTCACGCGGGCGGCGCCGAGCTTTTCCATCCAGCCGTCGAACTCCTTTCCGCATTGGCAGAACTGGACGTAGTTCGTGTCACCGAGGGCGCAGACGGAGTAACGGAGAGCGGAGAGCTGCGGGCTGGGGCCTGCGAGCGCCGCGGCCTTGAGCGCCGCGTGGAGCGCCTTCGCGTTGTCGGGCGGCTCGCCGTCGCCGTACGTGCTGGTGATGACGAGGACGTGCTTCTCGCCGGCGAGCCGGGCGAGGTCGGTCTGCGCCATGTCGAGGATCATGGCGGCGAACCCGCGCTTGCCGGCCTCCTTGGCGGCGCGCTTGGCGAGGCCCTCGGCGGTGCCAGTCTGCGAGCCGTAGAGAATGGTGAGCGGCTGGAGGGCGGGGGCCGCCGGGGCCGCGGGGGCGATCCTGGCCACCGCGGGATCGACCGAGCCGCGGGCCACGAGGCCGGCGAGGTAGCCGTTGAGCCAGGCGCGCTGTTCGGGCGTGAAGGGCGCGGAGTCGGGAATGACGGGCACGGGGAAGTTCATGAGGACAGCAGCTCCTGGAGTTCCTTGACCGAGTGGCGGCGGCTCCAGGCGACGAACGACTCGCCGCTTTGCTTGCGGGCCTGGTAGGTGCGGAGGATCTGCTCCGTCAGCCGCGGAATCTCCGTGGCGTTGACCCCGCGGAAGATTTCGCGGGCGATGCCCTGCTCGTGGCCCATGCCGCCGCCGAGGACGACGTGGTAGCCCTCGGCGCCGTCGGAGGTCTTGGCGCCGACGAACCCGATGTCGCCGCAGTAGTGCTGCGCGCAGGAATGCGGGCAGCCGGTGAAGTGGATGTTGACCGGGGCGTCGAGCTCCACGCGGCCCTCGAGGCGCTTCATCAGCGCGACCGCGTGGCCCTTGGTGTCCGCGGCGGAGTACTTGCAGCCCTTGTTGCCCGTGCAGGCGACGACGCCGCCGGTGGCGAGGGAGGCCTCGGTGTAGAAGCCCGCGCGCACGAGGTTGCGGCGCAGCGTCTCGGCGAAGGCGTCCGGCACGTGCGGCACGAGGAAGCTCTGCCAGACGGTGAGCCGAAGTTCGCCCTTGCCGTAGGCCTGGGCGAGCTCGGCGACGCGGCGCATCTGCCGCGCGGTCAGGCGCCCGACGGGCGTGCCCGCGCCGACGGAATTGAGGCCGCGCTGCGCCTGGCGCTGGATGCCCAGCCAGCCGTGCTTCACGTGCGGCCGGCGCGGCTCGCAGGCGGCGAGCGGCAGGCGGGCCAGCGGAAACGCGAGCTTGCGCTGCGTTTCCTCGAGGAACTTTTCCACGCCCCACTTTGCGAGCAGGTACTTCAGGCGCGCCTGCTTGCGATTCGTGCGGTCGCCGTGCTCGTTGAACACGCGCACCATGGCGGCGGCGACGGCGACGCACTCGGAGGGCTTCACCAGCAGGCCGGTGTCGCGGGCGAAGTCGCCGTGGCCGGAGATGCCGCCGAGCTCGACGCGGAAGTAGACCCCGGCCGCCGGCGGGGGTGGTGAGGGTTGAGGGGTGAGAGTTGAGAGCGAGGCCTCGGTGACGCGGACGGCGGTGAAGCCGATGTCGTTGGTGTCGGCGGCGGTGGAGAGGGAGCCGCCGCTGTCAAAGGCGATGTTGAACTTGCGCGGCAGGCCGAAGAGGTCGCGGTGATTGAGGATGTAGTGGTGCAGGCCGCGGGCGAAGGGCCGGACGTCGAGCAGTTCGCCGGGATCGAAGCCGCTGTTGGGCGAGGCGGTGATATTGCGGATGTTGTCGGCGCCGGCGCCGCGCGAGGTGAGGCCGAGCTCCTGCAGGCGCACGAGCACGCGGATGATGTCGCGCGGCTTGAGCTCGCGGATCTGGAGGTTGGCGCGCGTGGTGATGTGGGCGTAGCCGCCGCCCCAGTCGGCGATCTCCGCGAGGCCCTCGAGCTGCGCCGCCGTGATTTCACCGGCGGGCAGGCGGAGGCGGAGCATGAAGCTGTCCTGCGTGGGGGCGACGTAGAAGAGCCCGTGGAACTTGAAGCGGAAGGTGTCGGCCTCGTCCGGGAACTTGTCGGCGTCGGCGTGCGCCACCAGTTTCTCCCAGATGTCGAGCGGGTTTTCGTCGTACTTCCAGCGCTCGGGCTTGCAGAGGTCCGCCAGCGGCGTGCCGAAGACGGTGGCCTCGGCCCCTTCGCCTCCGCCCAGGGCGGCAGGCGCGGCGAGGTTGGCGGCGCCGGGGGCCGGGCTGGCGGTCAGCTGGCCGGCGGCGTTCTGGCCGACGAACGGCGCCTGGACGGCGAGGGCGGCGAGGAAGCCCTCGAGGTATTGCTTTTGTTCCGGCGTGAAGCCCGTGCCGGGTTCGGGCAGCGTGGCGGGCATGGGATCAGCGGGTCGCCGGCAGCGGGTCGGCCAGCGGAATCTCGGCCGGCGCGACGGCGGCGGGGCGGTAGGTCCAGTAGAGGAAGAGTCCGGTGAAGACGAAGCCGCCGACGAAGTTGCCGAGCGTCACGGGCAGCTGGTTCCAGAGCCACCAGTCGGCGAAGCTCACCTTGGCGCCGAGCAGCATGCCGGTCGGGATCATGAACATGTTCACCACCGAGTGCTCGAAGCCCTGGGAGAAAAACGTGATGATCGGCAGCCACATGGCGGTGATCTTGCCGAGGGTCGAGTGCGACGTGAGGGCCATGACCACGCCGAGGCAGACCATCCAGTTGCAGAGGACTGCCTTCACGAAGACGGTCACGAGGCCGGCGGTGCCGTGGGCCGCGTAGCCGATGGTCTTGGCCTCGGCGATCGCGGCGATGCGCAGGGCGATGCCGGACGGCGCCTCGGTGCCCATGCCGGTGAGCGCGACGTACAGCAGCACGCCGTACGCAACGCTGCCGGCGAGGTTCGCGAGGAACACCCAGGTGAGGTTGCCCAGCACGCGACTCCAGGTGCGGCGGCCGTCGACGGCGGCGAGGGTGACGACGGCGAAGCTGCCGGTGACGAGTTCCAGGCCGAGCAGCACGATCATGACGAAACCGACCGGGAAGACCAGGGCGCCCACCAGCGGCGTGTTGGTCTGTGCGGTGGCGGTAAGCGCGAGGCTGGTGGCGAAGCCGAGGAGTGCGCCGGAGAGGAAGCCGCGGATGAGCAGGTCTTTCAGCGGAAGGCCGGCCTTGGCGTCGCCGGCGACGACCATGTTGCGAACGAGTTCGAGTGGTTTGATATAGTCCATGGGCAGTGTGGTTCTGCCCGGGACTTTAGCCCGGCCCGTGCCAGAAGCGGCCGGGCCGGCCATAAACGGAACGCAAAGAATTAATCGCCGGCATGAATCGCATTCATGCCAGCGCGCCGCGGCATCCGTCAGAGATTGAGCGTCAGCTGCACGTAGACGTAGCTGGCGTCCTTTGAGCCGACATTGGCCAGGGATTCCTTGATGTAGTCGCCGCGGAAATAGTGGCAGGCGGCCGCCTCGATCTGGGCGCAGGGCAGGAAGGTCCAGGCCGCGACGAGGTCCACCTCGGTGCCGAGCGTCCGGCTGTACGACGGATTGATGCGGTAGCCGCGTCCGCTGCCGACGGCCGCGCCGGTGAAGTTGCGGGGCACGCCGCCGACGTTGTACCAGAAGTCGGTGGTGCGATCGAGGAGCTGGTAGTGCGCATCGGCGGCGAGGCTGACGTTGGCGCGCGGCTTGGCGGTGAGCGCGAAGCGGAGGTCGTGGAGGTTCTGCAGGCTGTCGAGATCCATGTAGCCGTAGTGCAGGTGGGTCGTCGCAAAAAGATTCTGAAACGTCTCGCTGCGTCCATCGGCGGCGTTCTTGTCCCCGGACGCGTAGCTGTAGACGAGTCCGGCGCGCGGCTGCCACGGGTGGGCGGTCCAGGTGTAGCCGCCCTGGAGCACGAGCGCCCAGGCGTCCTGCTTCAGGCGCGGGGCGGCGAGGGCGGCGGCGACGGTGGTGGCGGGGAAGACGGCGGTGCGGTTGCCGAATTGGTGCATCAGCTCGACGCCGTAGTCCCAGGGGCCGTAGGCGAGCGGCTTGGACCGAATGCGCACGGCGGCGGTATAGAGATCCTGCGCGCCGGGGAGCCGGAACGGCGCGGGGATGCCGGTCCAGTTGTCGGTCGCGATCCCGCGCGCGACGTTCCGGGCGTAGAGGTAGGCTTCCACGACCTCGTGCTTCGCCACGGTCGGGAAGTTGAAGTAGGCGCCGGAGAAGCGGTCCTGGGAGTTGGACCGGTTGCGGTTGTTGTGGTCGGTGTACACGAGGCCGCCGGTGAAGACGTCGACGCCGAAGAGGGAATTCTGCCAGCGCACCTTGACCGCATCGAAGGTGCGGGCGTTGTTGGTCCAGCGGAGGTGGCCCAGCAGCCGCTGGTCGCCGTAGACGAGCTCCTGGCGGCCGAGCTTCACCGAGACCGGGAATTCCTTGTGGTTGCCGAGCGTGACGTAGGCCTGGTGGAGATCGAGCGGGCCGTCGCGGTCGGAGAGTCCCTGGCCGGGCGCCGCAGGCGCGTACCGCTCGTCGCCCAGCGAGTAGCTCGACCGGCCCTCGACGAGGAAATTGTACCACTTCGCCGTGTAGCCGACGCGCGGCATGAGGCGCGCGAGGGTGTAGTGGTTGTTGTTGTCGTCCTGCGGCCGCTCCGAGAAATCCCAGTTGGAGCCCGCGTCCGTGGCGCCGGCGTCGTCCTTGCCCTCGTAGCGCAGCCGGATGTTCACGCCGACGTCCCACGAGCTGGCGTAGACGTTGTCGGCGCGGAGGCGTTCGTTGATGACGCCGGCGAACGGGCGCGCGGGCAGGGGCGGCGCGTACTGGGCGTGCAGCGGGGCGAGCGCGCTGCCGGCGAGCAGGACCAGCGGGGCGAGCGCCGGGATCGGGCGGCGAAGGAAGGACAGGACGGAGTGCATGGTGGTTCGGTGGAGATCAGGCGGGGGTCAGCGCGCGGAGCAAGCGGGTGAAGCCCGAGCGGGGCGGGGCCGGCGGG
>CAYMSE010000068.1:0-9490 GCA_964392935.1 uncultured Oleiharenicola sp. | reverse complement strand
GGCGATCGCGGCCTTGGCCTCGGCGCGGACGTCGTCCACGGCGCGCTGGGCCGCGGTGAGCCCGGCGCGGGCGGCCTGCTCGGCGGCGGCGTCGCCGGCGGCGCGCGCCGCCTGCCACGCGGCGATCCGCTGCTGCTTGGCCGCGTGCAGCGCGGCATGCTTGTCCTCGAGCGCGCGGAACGCCGCGCCCTCGGGTCCGCGGGCGTGCGCGGCCCACTCGGCCCGGTTGAAGAACACGGGCGCGGGCTGGAACTGGTAGAAGACGAACACGAGCGCGCCGAGCAGCAGAATGCAGAACTGCATCGGGATCTTGAGCACGGCGTTGAACACCAGGCCGAGCCGGCCCTCGCGCAGGCTGCCCCCGCCGATGTAGCGCTGGACCTGCGACTGGTCGGTGCCGAAGTACGACAGCGAGAGGAACAGGCCGCCGAACAAGCCGCTCCACAGCGTGTAGCGCTTCGCCGGGTCGAAGGAGAAGTCGACCGCGTCGAGCCGGCCCAGCGCCCCCGCGAGGTGTGCGGCGCCGCCGAAGCCGAGCCCGTCGGGCAGCCGCGCGAGCACGACGAAGAAGGCGGCGACCATGCCGGCGAAGATCACCGCCATCTGCCATTTCTGCGTGAGGCTCACGGCGGCGCTGCCGCCGGTCACGGTGTAGACAATGACGAGCAGGCCGGTGCCGATGATGGTCAGGTCGAGCCGCCAGCCGAGCACGGCGGAGAGGATGATGGCGGGGGCGTAGATCGTGACGCCGGCGGCGAGGCCGCGCTGCAGCAGGAAGAGTCCGGCCCCGAGCAGGCGGGTCTTCTGGTCGAAGCGCTGGCCGAGGTATTCGTACGCGGTGTAGACCCCGAGCTTCCGGTAGATCGGCAGGAAGGCGGCGCAGACGATGATGAGCGCGAGCGGCAGGCCGAAGTAGTTCTGCACGAAGCCGAGGCCGCTCTCGAAGCCCTGGCCCGGGATCGACAGGAACGTGATTGCGCTGGCCTGCGTCGCCGCGACGGACAGCCCGATCGTGAACCAGCCGGTGCCCTTGCTGCCCTTGAGGTAGGTGTCGAGGTGGTCGGTGTGGCGCGTGCGCCACGCACCGTAGCCCGCGATGCCGAGCATCGTCCCGAGGAGCACGAGCCAGTCGAGGGCGTTCATGCGAACCAGCGCGAGAACACCGTCAGCAGGACCACCACGGCCACGAAGCAGCCCATGACAAACAGGTACACCCCGCGCCAGGTGCGGAAACCGGGCAGGCCGGGGGAGTCGTCGTCGGGCTGCAGGTCAGGCATGGGACGGGCCGGGTGGCGCAGACGGCGGATCGCGCCGGGAAAGCGCCAGCGCGGCTTGGCCGTCATCCTGCGCGCAGCGAAGGATCCGCGCATGTCGGCGCCACACTCGCGTCCGTGGACCCTTCTCCCGCGCCTGCGGGATCAGGATGACGGGATCGAGGGAGGGTGCCGCCGCGAGGTTCATTTCCCCAGCGAGACGAGGTTGGCGAAGAGCCGCTGCGCGCCGGGCACGCCGGCGGGCAGCTGGCGGAAGAAGGCGAGGCTGGTGTACACGTACCAGCCCTGGCCGTGGCGGGCGACGAGGAGGCTGCTGCGCAGCGGCGCCTCGCCCGGGTCGTTCATGGCGAGGATCGGCGTGAAGTGCGCCTCGTCCCACTTGCTCGGGAAGTAGAGGCCCCGCTCCTGCACCCAGCCGTCAAAGTCCGCCGGCGTGATCTTGTTGGGCACGTTCAGCACGGGATGATCCGGCGCGAGGAAGGTGACCGGGGCCGTCTCGTCGGTGACGCGCAGCGCCGGCGCCGGGCCGTCGATGGAGAGCGCGAACGGAGCGAAGGTGGATGTCTTGAGCCGGTCGGGCCGGTTGTACTGCACGACGAGCGTGCCGCCGTGCTCCACCCAGGCGAAGAGCGCGGGGAGACCCGCGGCGAGGTCGTCGCGGTCGTTGAAGGCGCGCACGCCCACGACGACGGCATCGAGCGGGGCGAGCTTCTCGGCCGTGAGATCCGCGCCGGTCAGGCGCGTGACCGCGTAGCCGAGTTGGACGAGCGATTCGGCGACGCTGTCGCCGGCACCGGGCAGGTAACCCACGCGCTGGCCGCGCTTCTGCACGTCGAGGGCGAGGGCGTGGGCCTCGGCCGGCCGTTGCAGGAGCTGCACGGGCAGGTGCGGGTACGCGATGACGAAGCGCTCCGTGAAGCAGGTGACGCCGTCGACTTCCGCGGAGGCCGCGAGGTGGACGGCCCCGGCTTCCTTCGGGGCGGTGACCTGGAATGCAAGGGCGGCCTGGTCGCCCGCCCGGGCGAGATCGAAGGAGACCTTGGCCGGTGTGACGGACCAGCCGGCGGGCGCCTCCAGCTGGAGCCGGCCGTGCGTGCCCGCGCGGGTGGCGGCCACGGTCACGCCGACGGACTTCGTCTCGCCGGGGGCGAAGAGTTCAAGTTCGTGCGGGAAGCCGAGCGACACCGGCGGGATCACGGCGAGCCGGCGGCGTTGCTGGGCCTCGCTGGCGCCGGCCACGATCTGCACGGGCTCGTCGGCCACGGTGAGCGTCTGGCCGCCGACCTCGAAGACATATTCGACGGGGAAGACCGGCGGATTTTCCGGGTCGCCGATGAGTTTGGTCTCGTCGACGCGGAACAGTCCCGGCGCGCCCTCGTGGCGCAGCCAGTACGGCTGGCTCGGCGGCGTGGCGGACGGCAGCGTCTGCGTCGTGTCGCGCACCATCGCCTGGCCGGGGACCAGGTCGCGGTAGACTTTCTGTTCCACCTTGGTGGCACCGTAGCGGACCGCGGTCCAGCGCACCGGAATCCGGCCGGTGGCCAGGACTTCCTCGTGCAGGCGCAGCTTTTCGCCCGCGACCACCTCGGCCTGCGGCAACGTCGTTTCCACCGTGAGCCCGAGGCAGGTCTGGATGATGCGGTCGAGGTCGCGCTGCTTGTCCGCCACGACCGGGTCGACCGGCAGGGCCGCGAGCTTCCCGCGGATCGCGAGCAGCGCGGGCACGCTGGCGCCCGGATTGGCGGCGTCGAACTTGGCGATCGCGTCGTCGACGAGCGGGATGAGCGCCGCGCCGCCGGGGACCCGCGCCCACGTGGTGTCGACGCCATCCATGATGTCGGAGGCCGGTTCGTCGCCGGCGAGCAGCGTGAAGTTCTGCTGGTTGGGGCCGGGACCGCCGGTGCGGGCCGCAAAGAAACTCAGGCCCTGCGTCTTGTGCATGGCGCGGCTGCGGTTGGCGAGGGTGGCGAAGGGCTCGCCGGTCACGGGATCGACGCCGCCCGTGTCGAAGGTGACGACCGGACCCTTGAGCGGGCTGTTGCCGCCCCAGCTGTTCCAGCCGATGCGTTTTGGCTGCCAGGGCGTGAGGCCCTCGGCGATCTGCTCGGGGTAGGCCCGGGGGTCGCCCGCGAGCTTGAACGCCTCCACCGCCAGCATGGCCGAGGCCGTGTGCTGGCCGTGCCCGCCGCTGCCGGGCGGGATGGGGAAGCGCGTGATGATGACGTCGGGGCGAAACCGGCGGATCACGCGCACGACGTCGCCGAGCACGGCGTCGTGGTTCCAGAAGCGCAGCGCCTCCTCCGGCGTCTTGGAGAAGCCGAAGTCGATCGCGCGGGTGAAGAACTGGCGGCCGCCGTCGAGGCGGCGGGCCGCGAGGAGTTCCTGGGTGCGGGCGACGCCGAGCTTTTCGCCGAACTCGGGGCCGGATTCGTTCTGGCCGCCGTCGCCGCGCGTGATCGAGAGGTAGGCGGTGCGGTAGCCGCGTCCGCGCGAGAACGCCGCGATGAGCTGCGTGTTCTCGTCGTCGGGGTGGGCGCCGACGTGCAGGACGGTGCCGACGGTGCGGAAGGTGCGCAGGTCCTGGAGGACCGGCGAGATCCCGGGGGCGTCGGCGGCGACCGCCGACGCGGCGAGGAGGACCCCGGCCAGCAGCCCGAGTGCGGCGGCCCCGGGGTGGGCCGCCGACCGCGCGGAATCGCCGGCGCGCATCACTTCAGCCGGTTGATGAGGGTTTCGTTCAGGCTGACGTATTCGTCGCGGATCGCGCCGCTCTGCTTCCGGGCGGCCTCCAGCGATTGCTGCGCGGTGGCGATGGCGCCGGCCTTGTCGCCCATTTTTTCCAGGATGAGGGCCTTGCGGTAGACCATGTAGAAAGCGCCGGGATTGGCGGCGATGCCGGCGTCCATCCAGGCGACCGCCTTCTTCAAATCGATGTTGTTCTCGAAATAGTACATCGCCGCGTCAAAGTACGGGAGCTTCTCGCCGCCCGACGCCATCACGGCCTCGATTTGCGGGACCAGGGTCGACTTCGCGTCGACGGTGAGGGCGACGGGCACGCGCACCTTTTCCCAGCTGATGTTGAGGGTGGCGGACTCGTCGCGAAGATCGTTGAGGCTGATGTCGAGCGTCTCGAGCGGCGTCGCGAGGGCGACGGGCGTCGACTTGATGCGGGCGACGTCGTTCTTGGCGTCGTAGGCATAGGCGCCCCATTGCGACATGTTCTTGTGGATGATGACGGTCCATTCGTTCTGGTCCGGAATGGTGAAGAGCTCGTAGGTGCCGGCGGGAATCTCCGTGCCGTTGAGCTTCACGGGCGTGCTGAACGAGATCTTCGTCGCGGTGTTCGCGCCCGTGCGCCACACGTGGCCGAACGGCACCAGGCCGCCGAAGATGACGCGGCCCTTGGCGCCCGGTCGGTTGTAGTCGATCTTGATATCCGTCAGGCCGACACGCTGGCTGACCGAGCCCGCCGGGCTGGCGGCCGGGAATTCCAGCTTGTGGGATTGGGCGGAGGCGACCGTGCCGAGGCACAGGCCGCAGAGGGCGATGAGCCCGGAGCGGAACAGGGAGGAGGTCATGGGGGTGGAAGAAGGACGCCGAGGATAGCCAGATGCCCGGAAAGAACAAGCGCCCCGCATCAGGCGGGCAGAAGCGCCTCCACGACGGGCCAGTCGGCGGCGGCCAGGTCGTAGTTGCGCAGGTCCGCCGGCTCCGCCCAGGCAATGGCGATGTGCTCATGGGGGTGGGGCGCCGGGGAGCCCGGCAGCAGGGAGCAGATGAACGGGATCATCGTGATCACCACCGTGCCGTAGTCGTGGGTGAACGGCGGCAGCGCGCGGGTGATCCCGATGGCGCAGCCGAGTTCCTCGCGGATTTCGCGCACGATGGCGGCGGCGGGCTCCTCGCCCGGTTCAACCTTGCCGCCGGGGAACTCCCACTTGCGGGGCATGAGCTTGTGGGGCGGACGCTGGGCGACGAGCACGCGGCCCCCGCGTTCGATGACCGCGCAGACGACGGGAACGGGGGCGGGGGGATTCACGCCCGGAAAATGGAGCGGAACCGCGCGATACCGGCCAGAGTAAACGCGTTGCGCGCGCCCGCCCGGCCCGGGCCGATTTCTGCAACTTTGCCGGGGCGACTCGGGTTCTTCGGGTACAATGAAAACTTTCCTCAAGATCCTCCTGATCGCGGCCCTCCTGCTCCTGGCGATCAAGCTCAGCCCGGTGCTCTTTGTGGGCGCCTTTGCCGGTCTGCTCGTGGCGGCGCTGCTCGGCGTCGTCGGCATTTCCCTCGTGGTGGCCCTCGCCGCGGTGCTCCTGGCCATCGCGCTGGCGCTCTCGCCGATCTGGGTCCCGGTGCTCGTGATCCTCGGCCTGGTCAGCCTGTTCCGCCGCAAGGATCCGCCGGTGATGGCGGCCGCCTGATTTCCCGAACCGCGCCAAGCAAGCACGGCGGCCTTCCGGCCGCCGTTTCGTTTTTCGGGAAGCTGCGGGCAGCGCCCGGCGCGGGAGGAGCCGCGCGGGTCACTTGATCATGTCGGCGACGAAGGCGCGCTCCTCGACCAGTTCCTTGTTGGTCGCGGCGATCTTGCCCTGGGCGAACTCGTCCATCGCGTAGCCGGTGATGACCTCGTAGGAGCCCGGTGTCGTGGTGCGCACCGGCATGCCGGCCCACACGGCGGGATCGAAGCCGTAGAGGCCGTTCGACTTGACTGCGACGGAATGGATCGCGCCCGGCGTCACGAGCGAGCGCACGTGGTCGACCAAGGCGTTGGCGGCCGAGGCGGCGGAGGAGGCGCCGCGGGCGGCGATGATGGCGGCGCCGCGCTTGCCGACGGTCTCGCAGAACGGACCCTGGAGCCACGCGGTGTCGGTGATCACGGCCGGGGCCGGCTTGCCGCCGATCGTCGCGTGGGCGAAGGCCGGGAACATGGTCGGGCTGTGGTTGCCGTAGATGAAGATGTTCTGCACGGCGGTGAGGTCCACGCCGGCTTTCTTCGCGAGCTGCGTCTGGGCGCGATTCTGGTCGAGCCGCACCATGGCGGTGAACCGCTCCGCCGGGAGGCGCTTCGCCTGCGAGGCGGCGATCATGCAGTTCGTGTTCGCCGGGTTGCCGACGACGGCCACGCGCGCGTCGGCCGCGGCCACCGCGTCGATGATGCGGCCCTGCTCGATGAAGTTCCGGCCGTTGTCCTTGAGCAGGTCGGCGCGCTCCATGCCCGGCCCGCGCGGCTTGGCGCCGACGAGCAGGCACCAGTTGGCGTCCTTGAAGCCGACCGCGGCGTCGGAGGTCTGGACGATGCCCTTGAGCAGCGGGAACGCGCAGTCGTCGAGCTCCATGGCGACGCCCTCGAGCGCCTTCAGCGCCTTCTCGATGGGCGCCTCGATGAGCTGCAGGATGACCGGCTGGTCGGGGCCGAACATCGCGCCGGAGGCGATGCGGAAGAGCAGGGAGTAACCGATTTGGCCGGCGGCGCCGGTGACTGCGACACGGAGGGGGGCTTTCATAAAAGCGGGCAAGATAGCCACGAACCCCGGCAGCACACGCAGAAACTTCGGGGGTGCCCGGGAATTAGCGGCGGCCGTCCCGGGCCCGTGCGCGGCTTAATTCGCGGCGCCGAAGAGCGGGCCGAGGGTCGCGTGGATCTCCCGCACCATCGCCTCGGTGGCGGGCCAGTCGATGCAGCCGTCGGTGATGCTCACGCCATAGCGGAGCCGCTCCTTGGGCTGGGGGAACGGTTGGTTGCCGGCCCCGAGGTTGCTTTCGACCATCGCGCCCATGATCGAGCGGTTGCCCGCGGTGATCTGGGCGAGGAGCTGGCGCATCACCTCGGGCTGCCGCTCGGGCTGCTTCGAGGAATTGTCGTGCGAGCAGTCGACCAGGATGGACTTCGGGAGCTGGGCCTTCGCCAGGAGTTCCTCGGTGCGGGCGATGTGTTCGGGACCGTAGTTCGGGCCCGTGCCGCCGCCGCGCAGCACGACGTGGCAGTTGGGATTGCCGCGCGTGACGATGGCCGATGAGGCGCCGTCGAGGTTGATGCCGAGGAAGGTCTGGGGCTGGCCGGCCGCCTTGATCGCGTTGATCGCGGTCGTGATGGATCCGTCGGTGCCGTTCTTGAAGCCGAGGGGCATCGAGAGGCCGGAGGCCATCTGGCGGTGCGTCTGCGACTCGGTCGTGCGGGCGCCGATGGCGCCCCAGCAGACGAGGTCGGCGACGTATTGCGGCGTGATCGGGTCGAGGAACTCGGTGGCGGTGGGCAGGCCGAGATCGAGCACATCGCGGAGGAAGGTGCGGCCGAGGCGCAGGCCGGCGGCGATGTCGTGCGATCCGTCCAGGTGCGGGTCCATGACGAGCCCCTTCCAACCGACGGTGGTGCGCGGCTTTTCGAAGTAGACGCGCATGACGATCATGATGCGGTCGGCCACCTCGCGGGAGAGCGCCGCCAGGCGGCGCGCGTATTCGCGGCCCGCGGCCACGTCGTGGATCGAGCAGGGTCCGACGATCAGCAGGAAGCGCCGGTCGTCGGTGAAGATGAGCTGGTGGATTTCCCGGCGCGCCCGGGTGACGAACTCCGCCTGGGACTCGGTCTTGGGGAGCTCCTGGAGCAGCGCGGCGGGCGACGGCAGGGTGCGCGTCTCGACGACATTGATGTCCGAAGTTTTCTGCACGGGGTTCCAACCGTGCGAACGGGGGGCGGGTGGGGCAAGCCTCGCTTGCGGAGGTGACACGCCCGGAAAATGGGCAAAGAAAAGGCCGGTCGCCTACCCCTAGACGACCGGCCATTGCTTTCTTAGTTACCCCAAAACTCCCGCTAGGCGGGAGAAGAGTTAAATTGGACGCTTAGAGAGGTACTTGGTTCCCGCGGTTCGTCAACTGGTCCGCAGGTCTTTCAGAGAACACCCTTGCTAAAGCGCCTTCCATGCCAACTCTTTGGAGCGAATGAAAGGCCCCTTCTATTTGAAGGAAAGTAAGTTAAACAGTTCATCAGCCGTGCTGCGGGTGGTGGGCCCCGACGCTAATACCTACCTCCAAGGCCAGTGCACGCAGGATCTCCGCATCTCCCCGGGCGCGGTCGCCTACGGCCTGTGGTTGGATCAAAAGGGAAGGATTCAAGGTGACAGCCATCTATTGAAGCTGAAGCACGCGGAGAACAACTGGTTGGTCGCCAGCTTCTCCACCCCGGCGGAAAAACTCCGGGAGAGACTCGAGGCGTATCTCATTGCGGACGAAGTGGAGGTCGTGGACGAAACCGCGGCCTGGGCGGGCTTGCTGGTGTGGGGCGACCCAACGGCGCCGACGCCTCCCCCGGAAATCGTGGACCTGCCGAGCCGGCGCGCCGGCCCCGACGCCCGGCAGTGGCTGGCTCCGGTTGCCGCGATCGATTCCGCGGTTGCCGCCTTGGGCGCCACAGCCGTGTCGGTCGATCACAGCGAGGTTACCCGGGAGCGCTTGCGGGCGGGGATTCCCGCCGTGCCGGATGATCTCGGCGCGCGCGATCTCCCGCAGGAAGGCAATCTGGATGCGTTGGCGATTTCCTACACCAAGGGCTGCTATCTCGGGCAGGAAGTGATGGCCCGACTCAAGAACCTCGGCCAGGTGCGGCGCGCGCTGCATCTCGTGCGCGGGGAAGGAACACCGCCTGCGTCCGGCAGCACGCTGTTCCAAGGGGAACAGAGAGTAGGCGAGCTGCGCACGGTGGTCGGGGACGGCGAGGGATTCCTCGCCATGGCGATGCTCTCCCTGATCAACCTGAAGCCCGCGCCGGGACTCGCCTTGGCGGCGGGATCCTCGCCGCACCTCACGATCATCCGCCGTGTCTGAGCTCCAGAAGATCACCCAGATCTGCGTCCGGTTGGGCGCGACCCCCGCGCAGGCCCCCGTCATGGCCGCCCAGCTGCTCAAGCGCGCCGACCAACTCGTCGCGACGCGCCATCTCACGCGCGAGGCCGCCCTGGGGCAGCTGCTGGAAATCCTGGTGCAGGGCCGGCAGGGGACGGTACCCGCGGCGTTCCAACCCAAGCCGCCCGATCAAAACAGCGGTTTCAACGTGGAGAAGTAGTCGTCCACCCAGCGGTGGGCCCAGAAGAAGTAGATCAGCGCCGCGAGTCCCAGCATCGGTCCGAACGGCACGTGCACGCCCAGGCCCAGTTCGGCCGGCTGCCCCTCGGGCGTCGCCGCCGGCAGGTCGACGGGACCTTTGCGTCCCGTGATCTTCT
>CAYMSE010000067.1:0-5387 GCA_964392935.1 uncultured Oleiharenicola sp. | reverse complement strand
CGAGGCCGCGACGGACGAGCGCCCGCACCTCGAGGGCCAGCTGCACATCATGTGGCAGCGGGCGCTGATGATCCGCCGGGCCGTCACGTGCAACGGCCTGAGCATGCTCGTGTCGTGCCTGCTGGTCGTGGCCATCTTCGCGTCGGCAAAGTTCGAGCTGCGGCTCGGCTCGCTCGTGCTCGCGCTGTTCGGCGCCAGCATCGTGCTGCTCATCGCCTCGCTGGTGGACTTCCTGCGCGACATCTTCGTGTCGCTGCACGCCTTGAAGCTGCAGGTCGACCGGGCGCGCCACCGCCCGGCCAGCCGTCCGCCCTTTCCCCCGGCATGATCGATTCCCCCCAGGCGGCGCGCGCGGAGGCCACGCTGGCGGGCGACGTGCTCGCGGTGGAGCTGGCGGGCGACTGGGCCATCACGCAGCCGCGCCCGGACTGGCTCGGCCTGCTGGCCGGCCGGGCGCCGCGGCGCGTCGTGCTGCGCGGCGGGGGCCTCGGCGCGTGGGACAGCTCGCTGCTGTTGTTCCTGTTCGAGGCCCAGCAGTGGGCCCGGATCCAGGGCGCTCACGCCGACACGCGCGAGCTGCCGGAGAAGATCCGCCACCTGCTGGGCCAGATGTCCGCGGCGCAGGACACCACGGTGCCGTTCGACCGCTCGGGCGACTTCTTCACCGCCGTCGGGGATGCGACCATCGACTCGTGGCAAAAGGCGCGGCACTTCGCGAATTTCATCGGGGAGTGCGTGCTGGGCGCCTCGCGCGTCGCGCGCCGCCCGCACAAGTTCCGCTGGCGGGACTTCCTCGAGGAGATGCAGCTCTGCGGCGCGATGGCGCTGCCCATCGTGAGCCTCGTGAGCTTCCTCGTCGGCGTCACCCTGGCCTACACCGGCGCGATCGTGCTGCGGCAGTACGGCGGGGACATCTACGTGGCGGACCTCATCGGCCTGTCGATGGTGCGCGAGATGGGCGCGGTGATGACCGGCGTGGTGCTGGCCGGCCGCACCGGCGCGGCGTTCGCCGCCACACTGGGCAACATGAAGGCCAACGAGGAGATCGACGCGCTCGAGACGCTCGGCATCCCCGCGATCGACTTCCTGGTGCTGCCGCGCCTGCTCGCGCTGGGCGTGATGATGCCCCTGCTGGTGCTCTACTCCAACGCCCTGGGCATCGTCGGCGGCATGGCGGTCTCGTCCTCCGTGCTGTCCATCCCGCCCGCCGCGTACTGGGTCGAGATGCTCACGATCGTCGACCTCTCCGACCTGCTCGTCGGCCTGATCAAGGCCGTGACCTTCGGCCTGATCGTGGGCCTGTCCGGCTGCCTGCGCGGCATCGAGGCGGACCGCAGCGCGGCGGGCGTCGGGCGGGCCGCGACCTCGGCGGTCGTGACGGCGATCCTGCTCATCATCGTGGCCGACGCGATCTTCGCGGTCGTGTTCAACATCCTGGGACTCTGAGCATGGCCGAGCCCGCCGTCCCCGCCATCGAAGTGTCCGGCCTGTCGTGCGGCTACGACGGCACGGTCGTGCTCAAGGACGTGCACTTCACCGTGCGGCGCGGGGAGATCTTCTTCGTCATCGGCGGGAGCGGCTGCGGCAAGAGCACGCTGCTGCGCAACCTCGTCGGCCTCCACCATCCGCTGGCGGGAACGGTGCGGTTCCAGGGCCGGGCGTTCTCGGATGCGGATCTCGCCACGCGCCGGCGCCTGCTGAAGACCTTCGGCGTGCTGTACCAGGGCGGGGCGCTCTGGAGTTCGCTCACGCTCCGGCAGATCGTGGCGCTGCCCCTCGAGGAGCACACGCAGCTCTCCGCGCGCGAGATCGGCGAGCTGGCCTGCCTGAAGCTCGCGCAGGTCGGGCTCAACGGCTTCGAGGACTACTACCCGTCCGAGATCAGCGGCGGCATGAGGAAACGCGCCGGCCTGGCCCGGGCCCTGGCGCTCGACCCGTCGATCGTGTTCCTCGACGAGCCTTCGGCCGGCCTCGACCCCGTGACCTCCCGCAAGCTCGACGAGCTCGTGCTGCAGGTGCGCGACTCCTTCGGCACGACCCTGGTGGTCGTGTCGCACGAGCTCGCCTCGATCTTCGGCATCGCCGACCGCGTGATCATGCTCGACCGCGGCGCGCAGGGCATCATCGCCGAGGGCGCGCCGCGCACGCTCGCCACCACCAGCCGGGACCCGCGCGTCCTCGAGTTCATGCACCGCGGCGACCAGCCCCCGCCGGCGTGAGCCGCCGCGCAAAAAGCCTGTCCATTTTACCCCCATCCCTCTAACCAAGCCCCCCGTGAAGACGAAGGTCAGTCCCGCAGTCGTAGGCATGTTTGTCCTGGGCGCCCTCGCCCTCGGCATGATCGCGTTGCTGTCGTTCGGCGGCCTCAGCCTGTTCTCCCGGCCGCAGCGGTTCATGGTGTACTTCGACGAGTCGGTGCACGGCCTCGACCTCGGGTCCCCGGTGAAGCTGCGCGGCGTGCGGGTCGGCCGCGTCGTGGACCTCGCGGTGCACTATGACGACGTCGCCAACCGCTCGGTCGTGGCGGTCGTCTGCGAGCTCAACCGCAACGTCATCACCGACGCCAAGGGCATGCAGCTCAAGGTGACCGGCCCGGGCGACGTGAAGGCGATGGTCGACCACGGCCTGCGCGCGCAGCTCGGCGTCCTCGGCCTCGCGACGGGCCTGCTGTTCGTCGAGCTCGATTTCATGGACCCGGTCGAATACCCGGCGCAGCCGCTGGCCGACCCGCCGAAGCTGGTCGTGATCCCGTATGTGCCGTCGGCGATTTCGGAGTACCAGGCCAGCATTTCCGAGATTCTCAGCGACCTGAAGCGCGTCGATTTCGCCGGGTTGTCCAAGGAGCTGAAGACGCTCCTCGCCAATACGAACCGCAAGGTCAACGAACTCGACCTGAAGGGCCTGACCGACAAGGTCGGCCGCGCGGCCGACTCGGTGACGGCGCTCACCAGCTCGCCCGAGGCCAAGCAGGCCTTCACCAACCTGAACGAGGCCCTCGTCGCCCTGAAGGCCGCGGTGGCCCGCATCGACGGGCAGGTGGGCCCGGTCAGCGACGAGTTGAAGACCACCCTCGCGTCGGCCCAGAAGGCGCTCGCCACGCTGGACAGCACCGCCAGCGCCACCAAGCAGTTCGTCCAGGACCAGGGCCACGTCAGCGACGACCTCACCCTGGCGCTGCGGCAGGTGGCCGAGGCGGCCAGCGCCCTGGAAAACCTCGCCAACGCCCTTGAGCGCAACCCGAGTTCGCTGCTCGTCGGCAAGAAGAAACCCCCGGTCAAGTGATCCGGATGCGACCTCGGCCCTAGCGCGGGAATGGAATCATGAAGCCCAATCACCCTGCAATCCGCTGGCTGGCGCTCAGCGCCCAGCTCGCGGCGCTCGGCATCCTGGCCGCCTGCAACCTGCCGCAGCCGCAGGCGGACACCGTGCGCCATTTCACCCTCAGCGCCCCGTCGGCGGCGAAACCGGCGGCGGACCCGGTCACGGTGCGTGCGGTGCGGCTGGCCGGACACCTCCGCAGCCGGGCGATGGCCATCCGCGTCTCGGAGAACGAGGTCGTCTACCTCGAGGATATCCGCTGGGCGGAGGCACTCGATGAGGCGATCACGCAGCTCCTGCGCAACCGCCTGCGGCCCATCGGCGGCGGCGCAGTGGTCAACGTCTTCATCCAGCGCTGCGAGCTCGTGCAAGCGGAGAACAACCAGGTGCAGCTGAACGCGACCTACACGATCTCCGTGCCCGGCCAGCCGGCCCGCACCGCGGTTTTTACAGCCAGCGAGCGGCGCTGGGACGGCAAGGATCAGGCCGTATTAGTGGGCCTCATCCGGGATGCCGTGAACGAGCTCGGCGACACGATTGCGGGCGCCCTCGGGGGCGGTTGAGGCATTTCCGCCAAGAAATTCCTTTCCATCGCCGGGCGGGTCGTGACATGGTTCCGGCCAGGAAGATTCCGGTTCCCGCCCTGCCATGAAGCCCGCCTATTCAGTCCTGCGGTTCGTGCTGAAACAAGCACCGGACGGCCGTCTCACCCAGGAAGTCAAACGCTGCGGCGAGTTCAGCGACGTCGAGCAGGCCTTCGACACCGCGCGCATGGAAGTGCTGCGCGAATGGCAGGAAGCGGTGAACGATCCGGAGATGGCGGAGCGGCCCGGCCAGGTCGTCGAGATCAAGATCAAGGACACCGAGTGGGGCTACGAGCTGAAGCGCGACCACCAGGTGGTCTCGCGTTTCTGGGTCCACGACCACACGCCGGCGGCGATCACGGGCGTGTGATTCGAGTCGAAGGTCGAGCGACGACGGTCGAGGGACTGACGTTCCGCCGCCCGTCCACGGTGACCGGCCGGCTTTCGACCTTCGACGTTCGTCTTTCGACGGACTGAATCTTACTTCAGCGCGGCCGCGATGCGGCTGAGGGCGGTCTCGACGTTCTCGCGCGAGTTGAACGCGCTGATGCGCACGTGGCCCTCGCCGCACCGGCCGAAGCCCGCGCCCGGCGTGCAGACGACCTGGGCCTGGTTCAGCAGCAGGTCGAAGAACTCCCACGAGTCGCGGCCGGTGTTCACCCAGATGTACGGGGCGTTGTCGCCGCCGATGCAGGTGAAGCCCAGCTTGGTCATCGCGTCGCGGATGAGCTTGGCGTTCGCCAGGTAGAAATCGATCAGCGCGGTCGTCTGCTGCTTGCCGGCGTCGGTGTAGATGGCGGCGGCGGCCTTCTGGATCGGGTAGGCCACGCCGTTGAACTTCGTCGTGTGGCGGCGGTTCCAAAGCGCGTGGAGCGGGTGCGCCTGGCCGGCGGCGTCGTAGGCCAGCAGCGTCTTCGGCACGACCGTGTAGGCGCAGCGCGTGCCGGTGAAACCGGCGGTCTTCGAGAAGCTGCGGAACTCGATCGCGACGTCGCGGGCGCCCTCGATCTCGTAGATCGAGTGGGGAATCCCCGGGTCGCGGATGTAGGCCTCGTAGGCGGAGTCGAAGAGGATGACCGCCTTGTGCTTCTTCGCGTAGTCGACCCACGCGGCGAGCTGCGCCCGGGTGGCGACGGCGCCCGTCGGATTGTTCGGGAAGCAGAGGTAGATCAGGTCCGCGGCGCCGGCCGGCACCGCGGGCACGTAGCCGTTGGCCGGCGTGCTCTCGAGGTAGGTGATGCCCTGGTAGCGGCCGTCGATGTTCGCCCCGGTGCGGCCGGCCATGACGTTGGTGTCGACGTAAACCGGGTAGACCGGGTCGGGGATCGCGAGGCGGATGTCCGTGGCGAAGATTTCCTGGATGTTGCCGCAGTCGCACTTTGAGCCGTCGGAGATGAACACCTCGTCCGCCTCGATCCGGCAGCCGCGGGCCGCGTAGTCGTGCTGCGCGACCGCCTCCCGCAGGAACGCATAGCCCTGCTCGGG
>CAYMSE010000066.1:0-3361 GCA_964392935.1 uncultured Oleiharenicola sp. | reverse complement strand
GCCTGCTCGACCTTGGCGGGCGGCACCAGGAAGTACTTGCCGAAACGCAGCACGATCGGCCGGCCCGCCCACCGGGAGGCCCAGTACATCGCGGTCGCCCCGAGCCAGGAGCCGAGCATGCCGGCGAGCACGATGCCGGTGAGGCTCATGTTGCCCTTGGTGTACGCGAGGTGCGCGGCGGGCGGGATGACGAGTTCGCTCGGCAGCGGCAGGAACGTGCTCTCGACGAACATGAGCAGCACGATCAGCGCGTAGCCGCCGGTCTCGAGCGACTGCAGATACCAGTCGATGAGTTCCTTGAGGAGGTCGTGCATGACGTCGGCTAACAAAAAGGGCAGGTCGACGCGCGAACCTGCCCGGTGACGGAAGCGGTGGGGCGCTTAAATGTCGCCCTTGGTCTTGCGCAGGCCCTGGACGCGGTCGCCTTCCTTCCACTGGCCGCGCTTCTTGAGGAGCGCCACGCGCTCAAAGCGCTTGAGGACGTTGCGTTTCACGACGAGACCGCCGCCGGAAGCCTTGAGACTGGGATGCTGGGACATAAAAGGTGTCTGGATTAAGGTGATTTACTCTGCGGGAAGGGGCGGGATGTAGAGTTCGCGATAGCCCATGACAAGTATTTTTCGCCCACGCTCTCCGCGCTGACTTCAATCCATTGCGGCGTCTCGTGGGGGTGGTGATGCTGCACCCACGCGCGCAGGGCGGAGGCGTTGTCCGGCAGGTACTTGAACCACACGCGAAACTCCTCCGACTGCTCCAGTTTGCCGTTCCAATGGTAGTGGGAAGTGACGGGCCCGTCGACCTGCGCACAGGCGGCCATCCGGCCCTCCACGGCACCGCGGGCGAGGCGGTCGGCATCGGCGCGTTGGGAGGTGGTGGTCCAGGCGACGAACATGGCCGCACTATCGCCCGGGACCGCGCGCGCGGCCAGTCGAAAACCCGGTCCCGCGGGTGACAAATTAGCCCTTGACGCTCGGTACCCCCGACCTAGGGGTATCCCTTCCATTTTCACCGCCCATGAGAGACGAATACATCCGCGAAGCCCAGAAAGTCATCCAGGATCCGAACGTGTTGATCAACGTCGTGTCCCGCCGCGTGAAGCAGCTGCGCCGCGGTTCCCGTCCGCTGGTGGAATCGCTGGAAAAGCTGAGCGCCGAGGACATCGCCCTCCGCGAGATCGTGGAAGGCAAGATCAGCTTCGAACTGCACACCGCCTGAGCGCCGGTTCCCACCGACACCTTCTGACTGCGTGAAGCGAGGCCCCGGCCTCGCTTCTTTGTTTGCCGCCCGCGCTTCCGGGCGCATCACTTACCCGACCATGGCCGCCCAGCCGCACGACGCCTCCCGCTACACCGAGATTCGGAATCCGAAGGCTCTGCGGGATTTCTTCATCCACGACAAGTTCGAGGCGGGGGTGAAGCTGGCCGGCACCGAGGTGAAATCCGTCCGCTTGGGCAAGGCCCAGCTGGCGGATGCCTTCGCGCGGATCGACAAGGGCGAGGTGTGGCTTTACGGCGCGTACATCGAGGAATATTCGCACGGCGGCCTGTCCCAGCATGCGCCGCGGCGGCCGCGCAAGCTCCTCCTGCACGCCAATGAAATCCGGAAGCTCCTCCAGGCGGTGGAGACCGGGGGGCGCGTCATCGTCGCGCTGCGGATGTACTTCAAGGAGGCGCTGGTGAAAGTTGAGATTGCCACCGCGTCCGGCAAAAAGCAGTTCGACAAGCGCCAGGACATCAAGACCCGCGAACAGAACCTCGAAGCCCGCCGCGCCCTCCACACCCGCCGATGAAGCCCACGCCCTCCCGCCGCCTTCCCACGTCCGTCACGATCCGCGTGCCCGGCAGCACGTCGAATTGCGGCGCCGGCTTCGACTCGCTCGGCCTGGCGCTGGACATCTACAACGAGGTGACGCTTACGCGCGGCGACTGGCGGGGGGCGCGCCCCGGGTCCGCCAGCGACACGCACGGCCTCGACATGGCCGACGAGGCGGCGGCGCTGTTCTTCGTCCGCGCGGGCGTCGAGGAGATCGGCTTCACGCTCGCGATCCGCGGCGAGGTGCCGATGTCGCGCGGCCTGGGTTCGAGCGTGACGCTTCGCGCCGGGGTGGTAGCCGCGCTCAACGAGCTGACGGGCGCCCGGCTCTCGAAGCACGACCTTTGCGCGCTGGTCACGCAGCTGGAAGGCCACCCCGACAACGCCACGCCGGCGGTGGTCGGCGGATTCTGCGTGGCGCGGTGCGATGCGCACACGGGCGAGCTGCTCGGCGTCCTGCGCAAGCCCATCGGACGCGAACTTTGCTTCGTCGTGGTCTCGCCCGACCAGGAGCTGGAGACCAAGAAGGCGCGCGGCATCCTGCCGAAGGAGCTCCCGTACTTCGACGCGGTGAAGAGCGTGAACAGCGCGACCTACGTCGTCGCCGCCTTTCTGTCCGGCGAATACGACCGGCTGCGCCACGCCGTGCGCGATTTCCTGCATGAGCCGTACCGGCTGCCGCTGATCCCGGGGGCAAAGCCTGCGATCGAGGCCGGTGTCGCGGCGGGTGCGCTGACGGGCTGGCTGAGCGGCAGCGGTTCGAGCGTGCTGTGCGTCGCGCGACCGCCGCTGGCGGCCAAGGTGGGGCGGGCGATGGTCGCGGCGTTTGCCGCGCATCGGCTGCCCGCGACGGTGCACCTGCTCTACGCGGACAACAACGGCCTACGCGTGCTTAAACGGGTTCGCTGACGCTTCCTTGAACGGGTTCGCGGACGCGGTGATGACCTGCGGCGGGTGAGCGTCGGGCCAGTACTTGACGACCTCGGCCGCGAGCACGGTCCACTTGAAGGGCTTGCGGACGACCGCCTTCAGCGACGGCACGGCGGCGAGTTCCCGCTGCGTGAACGACATGTTGTAAGCCGTGATCATGACCGCGGGGATGTGCGGATTGATCTTCTGCACCTCCGCCACGAACTGCAGGCCGTTGATGTCCGGCATCTGGTAGTCCGTGATGATCATCCCGACGTTCAGGTCGGGGATCGCCCGCAACGCATCGGCGGGCTTGGTGAAGCCATGCACGGGGCATGCAAGGTGGTCGCTCAGCAGTTGCTGCAGCAAATCGATGTAGGAGAATTCGTCATCCACCAGGACGACGATCTTGTCTCCGTTCTTGGTTGGGGGAATTGCCATGCGTGCGGGAAGGCCGGGACCGGCGCCGGATTCCTTCCTAGGGGAATCCGGCTTGCGGTAAAGCGGATTAACTCAATCAACGTCAGCCATGTTGCACGTGGTGCTCTTCGAGCCGCAAATCCCGCAAAATACCGGCAATATCGGACGCATGTGCGCGGTGACCCGAAGCCGGCTCCACCTGATCCATCCGCTCGGGTTC
>CAYMSE010000065.1:0-6158 GCA_964392935.1 uncultured Oleiharenicola sp. | reverse complement strand
GAGCGGGTGCTTGCGGCGCAGGCGAAGTCCTGACGCCAACACGAAGCAGCGAAGCCGCCGAGTCCGGTGTCTTGGGGCTTCGCTGCTTCGTGTTTCCCAAAACAAAAAGCCGCGGAACGATCCGCGGCTTTTTCTTTCAGGCCCGGCGAAGCTTACTGCTTCTTGAGTTCGACGAAGTCGACGCGGCGGTCTTTCTGCCACTCCGCTTCGCCGCCGGCTTGCTTGGCGTCGGTCGAGCCCTTGGAGAGGGTCTCCAGGCGCTTGCCGTCGGCGCCGAGCGACTCGAGGTAGCGCTTCACCGCGTTGGCGCGGCGGTCGCTGAGACCGAGATTGTATTCCGCGGTGCCGCGCCAGTCGCAGTGGCCGACGAGCACGAGGCTCTTCTCCGGATTGTCCTTCAGCCATTTGATCGCGTTCTGGAGCTTCGGGCGCTCCGCCGGGGCGACGGCGTAGCGGTCGAGGGCGAAATAGATCGGGTCGACGACGCTGGCGTCGGAGGGCGTGCCGGCTTCGCGCGGCTGGAGGTTGATGTTCTCACCCGGGAGCGCGATCTGGTCCGGATTCACCGTGTTGCTCGCGCTGTTCCCCATGGTGGTGTCCGGCGTGGCCGGGCGGACAGGCTTCTTCGTGCAGGCCGTGAGCAGCAAGGAGGCGGCAACCAGCGAGGTGCCGAGGAGTTTCAAAAGGTGCTTCATTTTCAGAGGATAAAGGTGGGCGAGTTATTGGAGAAAGGGTAGGGCCCCGCAAGAACGAAACATTGCGGTAGTCTGCGCGGAATTTGCGTCAGCTGCGGTGGTCGACGAGGCCGATCTCCAGCGAGTAGCGCGTGAGGCTGGCGACGTCGTGCAGGTCAAGCTTGCGCATCAGGTTGGTGCGATGGTTGTCGACGGTCTTCACGCTGATGCCCAGCTTCTGGGCGATTTCCTTGGTGCTGTGGCTTTCGGCGACAAGCTTCAGGATCTCGCGTTCGCGGTCGGTGAGGGTTTCGATGCCGGAGCCGGAGCTGTTGTTGGCCACGACGGTCCGCAGCAGCGCGGCCACACCGGGGCCGAAGTACGTACCACCTTGCGCCACCGTGCCGAGGCCCTTCTTGAATTCGCCGAGACCGGCGGTCTTTTCCACGAAGCCATGCGCGCCAGCCTCCAGCATCTCACGGACCAACGCCGGGCTTTCGTAGGCAGAGAAGACGAGTACCCGCGTGTGCTTGAGCTGCTTGGCGATGCGCCGAAGTATATCAACGCCGCTCAGGCCCGGCAGGCGGGCATCGAGCACAATGAGGTCCGGTTTCAGTTCCAGGCAGAGCTGGCAGGCCTGCAGGCCCTCGCCACTTTCGCCAACGATCTTGTAGGCGGGGTCGACGCGGAGGATCTCGGCCAGCATTTCGCGAATGGCGGTGTGGTCCTCGATGATGACGATGCGCTTGGGCGTGGTGGCGGCGGGAGACACAGGTTTAGTGGGTGATTGGCCCTAACGGCCCAACGGGGGAAGACTCTCGTCGACCCCGGGAAAAACTCAACCTCCTTTAGGGGAAGCGCCGGTGGGTCTTGGGTGATGCGCAGCAGCGACTTGGGGCTTGGTGGGTCGACTGGGATTCGAACCCAGAACCAACGACTTAAAAGGACGCTGCTCTACCATTGAGCTATCGACCCCCATTCAAGACCGGGACGGGAATAGTTTTTTGCCCCCGCGGCATGGCAAGTACTATTTGTTCCCGCGCAACCAGTCGAGCCCGGCATTGACCGGGCCCGGACAACTGTACCAAGCTTCGCCTCCCAGCCGCTTTCGTGGGAACAATTCTCCAATTTCCGGATCAGAACGAGCCTGAGCACATGACAGCCAAGGCCCAGGAAGTCGCGTTTGACCGCACGCTGGTGGACCGTTTCAAGAACGGCGACCAGACGGCGTTCGACCAATTGGTAACCCGGTATTGGGACCGCATCTACGCGATGACCAATCAGCTCCTGCGCAACAAGCAGGATGCCGAGGAGGTCACCCAGGATGCCTTCATCCGGGCGCACCGCGGGCTCGTCAACTTCCGGGGCGATTCGGCGTTTTCAACGTGGCTTTACCAGATCGCCACCAACCTCGCGCGCAACCGGTATTGGTATTGGTGGCGCCGCAAGCGTGATCGGTCGCTCTCCTTCGACGCGCCGATGGGCGCGGACAACGACACGACCCTGGCCGAGTTGATCCCAGCGGAGCAGGAGACGCCCGAGGATGCGACCGTTACCCAGGAATTTGTCGGCCGCGTGGCCGAATGCATGGAGGAATTGAACGAGAAACATCGGGAAATTCTCATCCTGCGCAACGTCCAGAACCTCGCCTATGAGGAAATCGCCGAGATCCTCGGCATCAGCGTCGGTACGGTGAAGAGCCGTATCGCCCGCGCCCGCGAAAGCCTGCGCGAGAAACTTGGAGAGGAGTTCCAGCCATGAAAGACCAACGCTTCATCGAACTGCTTAATCTCTACATCGACCGCCAGATCACGGCGGAGGAGACGGCCGAACTCGAAGCCGAAATCCAGCACGACCCCGCGCGGCAGGCGGTCTATCACCAGTACTGCAAGATTCACACCGCCACCAAGCTCGTCTACGAAAGCTTTCGGGCCGGCGCGTCCGAACAGCCCGCGGCAGGCGCCAGTCGGGCGGCAACGATCGAACTTTTCGAGAGCCGCCGTCGGCGGTCCTACTGGGGCTACTACGCCGGCGGGCTCGCCGCGGCCGCCTGCCTGGCCTTGGTCTTCGTGCGCCAGGTCTCACCGTCCGCGAGCCACGCACCGCTGCTCGCGGCCGCGCCCAAGCCGGCGGTGGTGGTCACCCCGAGCACCACGCCGCAGCCCGCGGCCCCGGTGCGCGAGATCGCCGCGACGGACCCGGTGAACAACCCGATCAGCCTGCGGAACTCCGCGGCGAATCCGGACTACTCCGCGCTGCTCGTGGCCCTGCGGGAACAGGACGAGGAGCGCGCGCTGACGGAACGCTGGCAGGCGAACCGCTCGCCGTCGCTGTTCGACGACAATCTCTTCGAGGCCAAGGCGGGATTCCCGGCGAACGAGCCGCGGACCACGCGGACCCGCAACACACCGTCGCAGCAGGCCGAGTTCACGGCCTTCCAGTTCCAACGCTGAGCGACACGGTGACCGCGGACCAGGCGCCTGCTTCGAGCCGGCGCCTTTTTCTTTGCCCGGCCCGCGGCGATCGCCGCAACACAGCCGAGCGCCGTCTTGATGAGCGCCTCGGTGGTCGCCTGCGGTCCCAGGGCGATCCATGCCTGTCGCACCGCCTTGTCCGCGTCCGGCGCCTTGTAGCCGAGGGCGGTCAGCGCCAGCACGGCGTCGTTCACGCGGTGGTCGGCCCCGCCGGCCGGGGCCGACTTGCTTTCTGTCGGGATGGCGGCGCCGGCGAATCCCGCCGCGCCGGTCTGGTCCCGCAGTTCGATGACGAGGCGCTCGGCCGTCTTCTTGCCGATGCCCGGGCATTTGGCGAGGAGCGCCACATCGCCGGCGGCGATGGCCGAGCGGAGAGTGGGGAGCGAGAGCTTGCTCATGACACTGAGCGCCATTTTCGGGCCCACGCCGGTCACCTTTTCAACCATCAGTCGGAAAAAGTCCCGCTCCTCGGCCGTGGCAAACCCGTAAAGCGTGTGGGCGTCCTCGCGGTAAACCGCCAGCGTGTGCAGGCGGGCCGTCTGGCCCGGCGCCGGCAGGCGCTCCGCGGTCGTGACCGGGATGTGCACCTCGTAGCCGAGTCCGCCAGTCTCGATGACCGCGGTCAGCGGGGTCGCGGCGACGAGGATGCCGGAGACGCTGGTGATCATTTCAAGCCGAGCACGTCCTGCATGTCGTACACGCCGGGCGGCTGCTTCACGACCCACTGGGCGGCGCGCACGGCCCCGCGGGCGAAGATGCCGCGATCGCTGGCCTTGTGGGTGAGCTCCACGCGTTCGCCGAGGGCGGCGAACATGACCGTGTGCTCGCCGACGACGTCGCCGCCCCGCAAGGCGTGCACGCCGACCTCGGTGGGCGGGCGTTCGCCAGTGATGCCGGAGCGACCGTGCCGCAGGGCGTCCGCCGACAATTTCCGTTCTTCGAGGATGATCTCAAGCAGGCGAGCGGCGGTGCCGCTGGGGGCGTCCTTCTTGAATCGGTGGTGCATCTCGACGACCTCGGCGTCGTAGTCCGCACCGAGCACGTTTGCGGCGCGGCGCGTGAGGGCGAAGAGCAGGTTGACGCCGACGGAGAAATTCCCCGCCCAGACACACGGGACCCGGGCGGCCAGCGCGAGCAGTTTTTTCTTTTCTTCGGCACCGTGGCCGGTGGTGCCGATCACGATCGGCTTGCCCTGGGCCGCGACCAGCGCGAGGAGCGGGGCGGTCGCCTGGTGAAAGCTGAAATCGATCACGACGTCGCAGCCGCCGAGATACCGGGCCGGATCGTCGCCCACGTCGATCCCCGCGGCGATGACCGCGCCTTGCTCCGGGGCGACGGCGGCTATCGTCTGGCCCATGCGGCCTTTCGCCCCGTTGAGTAGGATGCGGAGTGCCATGGTTCAGCTCCGGTAGGCCCGCAGCGTGGCGAGGAGGATCTTGCGATTCTCGGCGGCCAGCGGGGTGAGCGGCAGACGCACCGCGTCGGACCCGATGAGGCCGGCCTCCGCCAGGGCGAGCTTGATGGGCGCCGGGTTGGATTCGATGAAGATGGTCTTGAACACCGGGTAGAGCTTCCGGTGGAGCGCCCGGGCCTTGGCGTAGTTGTGCGCGAGCGCGTGGGCGACGAGTTGGCTGACCTGACGCGGGTAAAGGTTGCTCGCGACGCTGATCACGCCCTTGGCTCCGACCGACATGAAGGGGAGGGTGAGGCTGTCGTCGCCGCTCAGCACGGTGACGGCATCGCCGAGCGCCTGGATGATCTGGTCGACGCGATCGACCGAGCCGCCGGCCTCCTTGATATGCGCGACGTGGGGAAACCGCGCCCGCAGCCGCTCAATGACCTTCACGCCGATCTCGACGCCGCAGCGGCCGGGAATCGAGTAGAGCACGATCGGTCGGTCGGTCTCTTCCGCGATCCGCGCGAAGTGCTGGAACAGCCCTTCCTGCGTGGGCCGATTGTAGTAGGGCGCCACCAGGAGGAATCCGTCCGCGCCCGCCGCGTGCGCGGACTTCGTCATTTCGATGGCTTCCCGCGTGGAGTTCGAGCCCGTGCCGGCAATGACCGGTACGCGCCCCCGGGTCGCTTCGATCGTGCTGCGGATCACATCGAGGTGCTCCTCGTGCGACACGGTCGGCGATTCGCCCGTGGTGCCGACGGGCACGAGGCCGCTGATGCCGCTGCGGATCTGGAAATTCACGAGTTTCCGCAGGTCGTCATAGGCAACGGCGCCGCCCCGGAAGGGCGTGACAATCGCAGTGTAGGTGCCGGTGAAGACGCGGGGACGATTCATAGGAAAGTTACCTTGAACGGGGCAAAGAGAGGCTGTAGGCAAAGCACAGCTTTTAAGCCGGTTCACGCATAAAATTCCATGAGCACGACACTTCATACTGAAATAGTTAACGATCTGCTGAAGCTCGCCGTGGAGAGCGGGGCCAGCGACATCGTGATCAAGTCCGAGAAGCCCGGCTACCTGCGGCTCGGCGGGCGGCTGCGGTCCGTGGAAATGGACCCGATCAGCGCCGAGCATGCCCAGGCGTTCGTGGACGAAAAGGTGCCGCGCATCTTCAAGACAAAGTGGGACACGGACGGCCAGGTCGACTTCGCCTACGCCGCCGACGACATCGGCCGTTTCCGCGTGAACGCGTTCCACCAGCGCGGCTTGGTGAGCATCGTCTTCCGCCACATCAAGAGCCGCCCGCCGACCTTCGACGAACTCAAGCTGGAGGCGGAGACGCTGATCCGTATGTCCCAGGCCAAGGACGGCATCCTGCTCATCTGCGGCGCGACCGGGTCGGGCAAGAGCTCGACGATGGCGGCGATGCTGAACTGGATCAACCAGAACATGGACAAGCACATCGTCACGATCGAGGACCCGATCGAGTTCACGTTCAGCGACGACAAGTCCCTGTTCCAGCAGCGCGAGATCGGGCTCGACGTGCCCAACTTCGAACTGGCGATCAAGGCCGTGCTGCGGCAGAACCCCGACATCATCCTCATCGGCGAGATGCGC